>JBCBTR010000151.1:0-4512 GCA_039818545.1 Pseudomonadota bacterium | reverse complement strand
CTCAACCTCGTAGAGCGTGTCGACGAAGCCTCATGGCGGGTGCTTGCGCGGCCCGGGCGTCGTTTGAAGGCAGGTGACGTCCTTCAGTTCGATGGGGCATTCGAGGCTGAAATTCTGAGCGGAGATGAGAGCGGTGCCTTCGAGGTCCGTTTCTCAGTATCAGGCGACGCGCTTGAAGCGGCTCTGGACGCGTACGGAGCAATGCCCCTGCCGCCCTATATAGCTCGCCGCCGCGCTGCGGACTCGCAGGACCGGCAGGACTATCAGACAAGCTTTGCGGGCGACGAGGCTGAATCGGTCGCCGCGCCAACAGCGGGGCTGCACTTCACAAAAGCGCTTCTCGACAGGATCGATGCGTCGGGAGCCATCCGAGAGATGGTCCGCCTTCATGTCGGGCTTGGAACCTTCGCGCCGCTCAAGGAAGAGCAAATCAAGGACAGCCGCCTGCACAGCGAATGGCGCAAACTCGGCTCTGAAACAGCCGGTCGGCTGAACAGAACCCGCAAAGAGGGTGGCCGCGTCATCCCCGTCGGCACGACAGCGCTGCGGACGCTCGAAAGCAGCCTCAACGAGGCGGGTCATTTCATTCCGACCAGCGGCCCGACGGACATCTTCATCAAGCCCGGAGACGCTGTGCGTTCTACCGATGCCCTGATGACGAACTTCCATCTCCCGCGTTCTAGCCTGTTCATGCTGGTTTGCGCGGTTATGGGGACGGATGTGATGCAGGCTGCCTACGCCCATGCCGTCCGCGAGACATACCGGTTCTACTCCTATGGCGATGCTTGCCTTTTGCTGCCTGAGCGGGCCTAAGCCCGGTCATGGCCGACTTTCCATTCTCCATTGATGCGACATCGGGCGGTGCCCGGCGCGGTGTGCTGAAGACCCAGCGCGGTGACATCCAGACACCCGCCTTCATGCCTGTCGGTACGGCTGGCACGGTCAAGGCGCTGTATATGGATCAGGTGCGCGAGACCGGCGCGGACATCATTCTCGGAAACACTTACCACCTGATGCTGAGACCCGGTGCAGAGCGCGTGAAGAAGCTTGGCGGCTTGCATAAGTTCTCCGGCTGGTCCGGCCCAATGCTGACGGACTCCGGCGGCTTTCAGGTCTGGTCGCTGGCGCAGTTGCGGAAGATGGACCCGGACGGCGTGACTTTCCGCAGCCATATCGATGGCTCAGAGCACCGCCTGACGCCAGCACGCTCAATCGAAATACAGGCCGACCTGCTTGGGGCCGATATCTCGATGCAACTCGATGAATGCACCGATTTTCCCGCCAGTCGCGAGGAAGCCGAGCGTAGTCTCGAGCTTTCCCTCGACTGGGGCTTGCGATCCCTTGAAGCATTTGGGGACCACAGTGCCCAAACGCTCTTCGGCATCGTGCAGGGCTCCAACTATTCAGACCTGCGCCAGCGGTCTGCAGAGGGCGTCGTAGCGCAACAATTCGGTGGCTACGCCATTGGCGGTCTGGCGGTCGGGGAAGGGCACGAGCAGATGTGCGAAACACTCGACTGGACCGCGCCGTATCTACCGGCTGATCGCCCGCGATACGTTATGGGTGTAGGCAAGCCGATCGATCTCGTCGAATGCGTCGCGCGGGGTGTCGATATGTTTGACTGTGTTCTGCCGACCCGGTCCGGTCGTCATGGTCAGGCGTGGACGTGGGATGGCCCGATCAATCTCAAGAATGCAAAATTCGCCGAAGATGAGCGCCCCGTCGATGAGGCAATCAATTGCCCGGCGAGCCGGGACTATTCCCGGGCTTATCTCCACCATCTGTTCAAGGCGAACGAGTATCTTGGGCCGATGCTGCTCTCATGGCACAACACCGCGTTCTTTCAGGCGCTGATGGCTAGCCTAAGGACGGCAATTTCCGACGGGAGTTTTCCGGCGCTTCGCTCGGAGCTGTCAGCTCGCTGGGCGGCGACGAAGTCGGAGCCTCGGGCACGGGACTGAGCGG
This sequence comes from Pseudomonadota bacterium, assembly GCA_039818545.1. GTDB lineage: Bacteria > Pseudomonadota > Alphaproteobacteria > Caulobacterales > Hyphomonadaceae > JANQQC01. The sequence goes on along the minus strand of JBCBTR010000151.1, from coordinate 2,547 downwards.
GGCTTCCAGCGGCGTGGTCTCGACAAGGTCTTCGCGCGTCGCCTTCACCAGTGAGATCGGCGCGCCCTCGGCCCGAGGGCCATCGTCATTTGCCAGTTTCAGGTCGCAGGTCATCGCTGCCCACGCGCCGCGCAAATAGGCCCGCCGCTGTTTGCCGATCGAGACGGCGATGCGGCGACGCTTTTCATACGCATCTGCGCCGCTGATCTTTCGAATGGTTGACCGAAAGGGAATCAAATTCTCCGCTTCGCCCTCAACGACGTCGACAGCCGTATTGGCCGCCTTGTCCGCAATGCGCCGGGAGATCGTCTTCTCAGACTTGGCGCGGGGGCCTTCACGACCCAGCGCGTCGTCGAGCGCATCAATCTCTTCAGCGACGGCTTGGCACGTCAGCGCGCCATCGTTTTCGGTATAGGATTCCAGATCCTTGATAGATTGAGGAATTTCGTCGCGCTGCAGGTTGAAATCCTCAAGCGGCTGGGTGGCAACGCCTTCGATGCCCCGCCGTGTCTTGCGGACAGCGCCGCCCGCAGCATCCCGAACATGGTCCAGATCGACGATTGTGCGTTCGTCGGTTGATTGGGTATCCCCAAGGGCGGTTTCGCCTGCTGTGAGGGTCGCCGCGGCAATGAAGATGAATTTCCAGCTCATTCCCGCGAACCTACTGGGAAATGAGACGATTTCGCGACCGATGCTGCCTGTGACACAGGGTTCATTGACCGCGCCCCGCGACTTGCCTATGTACCGCCCTCGGAGCGCCCATAGCTCAGTTGGTAGAGCAACTGACTTTTAATCAGTAGGTCACAGGTTCGAACCCTGTTGGGCGTACCATTCAGACTGATCTGCGGAGCGGCTGGCCCGCCGATACAGGATCAGCCCAGCATGAACGCGATAGCCGCCTTCACATGGAGCAATGCGGTGTCGTAAACAGGCAGCGAGCAATTACTGTCATCCAGCAGGAGCCCGACCTCCGTACAGCCCAAAATCATGGCGTCTGCGCCGTCTGACTTCATCGTTTCGGTGATTGCTATGAAGCGTGAGCGGCTCTCTTCGCGCACCTGATGCCGGCAGAGTTCTTCGAAGATGATGTGATCGATCTCATCGCGTGCGGGCTTGTCCGGTGTAACCGTCTCGATGCCGTGCTTTTCCGCGAGTCGTGCCTGTATGAATGGATGCTCCATCGTGGTGAGTGTCCCGATCAGGGCAGGTTTTTTGCGCCCATCAGCCGTCAGGCGCGCGCCGAGTGCGTCCGCGATATGCAGAAACGGAACATCTAACGCGGCCTCCATTGCGGGGGCGCACCGATGCATTGTGTTGCAGGCGAGCAGCACGCCATCGACGCCGGCGGCCTGAAGACCCCGAGCCGCTGAGGCCATCACCTTATCGGCTTCATTCCACGCATCGGCCTGCTGGAGTCCCGCTATCTCGGCAAAGTCGAAGGAATGGATGAGTAGATCGGCGCTGTGAAACCCGCCAAGCTGCTCGCGAATGCCCTCATTCAGAGCGCGATAGTAGATTTCCGTGGAGGCTGGGCTGACCCCGCCCAGGATTCCAAGTCGTTTCATCGCACGCCATCCTCAAAACTCGCTAGTGCCCATTCCGCAAAATCCGACAGGACACCGCCCCGGAACAGGAAACCGCCCACACCTGCTGCGCGCGCCGCCTCTATATCCGTCGGTTTATCCCCGATCAGGAAGCTGCCTTCGCGTTTGACCGGGAAATCCGCCATGGCTTGCAGGAGCATGCCGGGTTTGGGTTTTCGGTCGAAACTGTCTTTTCGGTAGCGCTCGATCTCGCCGGCTTCATGAAACGGGCAATGATAGATTCGGTCGATCCGCGCATCCTGCTGGCCGAGTTCGTCCACCATCCAGGCATGAAGATCGGTCATGTCCTGCTCGGTATAGTATCCACGCGCGATGCCGGACTGGTTGGTCACGATGAAAACATACCAGCCCCGCTCGTTGAAGGTTCGCACGGTCTGCGCGGCCCCGTCGATCCACTCGAAGTCCTCGATGCGGCTGACATAGCCCTTGTCGACGTTCAGAACGCCGTCGCGGTCGAGGAAGAGGGCGGGGCGGTGCAGGGTCATGGCTTTGATTAGTCAAGGATTCCGCGTTTCGCCAGTCTTCTGCTGACTGGTAAATCTTCTGGACGCCTCAAGCCTTGTCCGGGCACCGTCTCCGAAGAGGGCGTTAGATCCCTCGGAAAGAGGAGGAACAGTCGATGGATATCATTGCTTTAGTCATGAATGGCGTTGGCGGCCTGGTTCTGGGGCCGCTTCTGGCGCGGCTTCTCGGAGGCAGTCTTGGAGGGGGCGTCATCGGCGGTCTGATCGGTGGAATCGCCGGTGGCTATGGAATGGATGCTGCCGGTTTGCAGCTGGTCGGTGGCTCGGACGTCATCGCGATGCTCAACAATTTTCTTCAGGGCGGCATTGGCGGCGGAATTGTCGGCGTGATCGCCAGCTTTCTGAGCAAATCCAGACGCTAGAACCTCGTCGTTTCGGCAGGATCGGAGGCTGTCTCTGGTTTGACGGCCTCCATATCT
>JBCBTR010000150.1:0-4631 GCA_039818545.1 Pseudomonadota bacterium | reverse complement strand
TCGCTCAGGCAGCGCAGGATGTTGCGCTTCGCCCCGAAGTCCACGGCCACCACCTTGTGCCGCGGCTCCGGTGCCGGGCCAAAGCCGGTGCCATGCGCCCAGCGGCCCTCGGTCCAGCCATAGCTCTGCCCGCAGGTCACTTCGCGGGCGAGATCCGCCCCGTCGATCCCGGCAAAGGCGCGCGCCTTCTCGACCAGCCCGTCGCTCAATGTCGCTGATATCGCATCAATGTCGCCGCCGGATATCGCATCCGAATATCGCATCGCCACGTGCGGCATGCCGAGATCGCGGATCCGCCGGGTGAGCAGCCGCGTGTCCACGCCGGAGATACCGAACCGCCCATGGGCCGCCAGGAAATCGGCCAGCGGCTTCGCAGCGCGCCAGTTCTGCGGCTCGGTCACCGGCCAGCGCACAACCATCCCGCGGGCGACGGGATTTGCCGTCTCGTCATCCTCGCTGTTTGTGCCTACATTCCCAATGTGCGGAAATGTAAACGTGATGACTTGGTGCGCGTAGGAGGGATCTGTCATAATCTCCTGGTAGCCGGTCATCGCGGTGTTGAAGCAGAGTTCTCCCACGGTTTCGCCCGTTGCGCCGAAGCCGTAGCCCCAATAGAGAGACCCATCGGCAAGTGCGAGGCACGCGGTCGGGGCAGGGGCGGTCATGGGGCGGGCTCCTGGGTGCAGGTCGGGGATGCGCGCGGCAAGCTATGCGGCGCGTCTCGTCCGGTCAAGCACTGGTGCGTTTGATAATTTGCTTTGCTAAATCAGTCTGTTGTGGGTGTTCAGGGCGCGTTTCGGCCTGGGGGGGTCGTAAGAAATCCGGCGGTCGGCTCTGGCCGTCTGCCCTTGGGGGGACGATGCGAACACGGATTTCCAATGCGTTGAAAGACGCCATGCGCGGCGGAGAGGCCGTGCGCGTGAGCACGCTGCGTCTGATGCTGGCGGCGCTCAAGGATCGCGAAATCGCTCTCCGCGGGGATGACGGTCAGGAGGGGCTTTCGGACGCCGATGCGCTGGTCTTGCTTGCCCGGATGGTCAAGCAGCGTGAGGAGTCGATCGCAACCTACGAACAGGCGGCCCGGATGGAGCTGGCCGATCGGGAGCGGCGCGAGGTCGAGATCATCCAAGAATTCCTGCCAAAACCGCTGAGTGCCGACGAGGTCGAGGCGGCTGTCTCTGCGGCGATCGCGGCCGCGGGCGCGCAGTCAATCCGGGATATGGGCAAGGTGATGGCGGCGCTGAAGCGCGATTTCACCGGGCGGATGGACTTTGCCGCCGCCAGTTCGCGCGTAAAGGCGGCCCTCGGATGAGCGCGCAGGATGAGGCCCCGCAGCACGGTGGCCCCGGGCCGGGCGGTCCGGATGCCGCTGTGCCGGGTTCGGGCGCGTCCGACCAGGGCGCCGAACAGCAGCGCCGGTTCGAGCGCGGTCAACTGCTGATCTCGGAAGGCCGGCGGGCAATGGCGGAAGGCCATTCCGTCATGCGAGCCCTGTCGGCCGAGGTGCGCCCGGCCCGGGCCCGCGGTGCGATCCACCAGATGATCTGGGAGTGCGAGCGCATCAGCAACCGCCGCAGCCAGTTCTTCAGCCAGGCGGGACAGGACGCTTTTCTCGATGAACGGGTGTTCGGCGGCAAACGCGGCGGCGTTTTCGTCGAGGTTGGCGGGTTCGACGGGATCACCGGCTCCAACTGCCTGTTCTTCGAATTGATGCGGGGCTGGACCGGCTTGATGGTCGAGCCGGCATCGGTCCCTCGGGCCAAAGCCGCCGAGTTCCGCCGGTGCCCCTGTTTGCCGATCGCCGTCGCCACGGGCGGCGGGGAAGGACCGTTCCTCGAGATCGAGGCCGGCCCCGTACAGATGAGCGGCCTGGTCGAGCACTACGACCCGGCGCTGAAGGCCCGCATCGAGGCGGAGCCGCGGTTCGAGGGCAAGGTTCGTCCCGCGCGCATGCGCAGCCTCGCCCAGGTGCTCGACAGCCATCATATCCGCGAAGTCGATTTCATCTCGCTCGACGTGACCGGCAGCGAGTGGAGCATCCTCTCGGCCTTTCCGTTCGAGGATTACCGCGTCCATGCCTGGAGCGTGGACAGCACGGCCAACGGGCCTCGGATCCAGTCGCTTATGGAGGCGCGAGGCTACAAGCGGGTCGAGGCCATGGGAGCCGACGACATTTACGTCTCGGCTCCCTGATTTTCTGACGACCCGCCTTAGGCGGTCTGTATTATGGCAGGGCGCATCATACTTTGGGCCTCGCCCTCACCCGATAGTAGCCCGACATAGGCAAGTCAAGCGCCTGCCAGGGCGAACACCGCCAGGCTGACGCCCAGGCGGCTTCGCATTGCCCGCAGGGATCCGACGCCGGTCAGGACGGCCAAGATCTCCGCGGCCACGAGGCCGATGAGGGCAATCTCGGCGGTTGTTCTCGGGTCCATAGGTGCAATGAAGCTGGCCCAGATGAAGACCCCCACCGCAAACGCGATGCCTGCGACGGCTAGGACAAGGCACATCGTGCCTCTTCCCGAAGACTGATCAGTGCTCATTTCCGCACGATCTCCTCTGGAATAGGGAGCAGGTTTCTAAAGGGTCCGAAGCCATGCCTCGGACCCAGGTTCAGCGCTCAAAGGGACGCCGCTTAAGCGATCACGCACTTCCCGTCGCCGCGCGCCGTGACGTTCCACGAGCGCCGCGCACGGTTGCCGTATTTCTGGCCGTAGTGCGCCTCGACCTTGAGGGTGATTGACCAGATCGGGTCCTGCCCGCTCATGCCAACCTTCGTCGGAGTTCCCGTGAGCGTGGCCTTAACCTCGCAATACCCGAAGGCGCGCACGTGGGTGCCGTTGTCGCTTATCGAGAAATCCGTGACGAAGAGGCCCGGACTGCCCTCAACCTTCCCCGAGTGGCGGAACATAATTTTGAGCTTGCCACGGATCACGTCAAGACCAAAGCCGTCGACAAATCCGAAGGTGATCCCCGACGCTTTGTCGTAGCGTCCGTTATAGATTGGGTCGCTCGGGCTCATGCCCTTCGGAACTGCTGCGAGAAACTTTGATTCTGCGCCCGAAACCGGAGCGCCATCCTTCATGATGGACCAGGCTTTATCGCCAGCTGCGACGACAGAATCGATGATCTTTGCTTTATCGCCCATGTCTTCTTCTCCTCTAAATCACTTTTGCGCCTACCGCGCTCAGACTGCTTTGCCCTGCTTCAGGCGCTTTTCAAAATCGGCCTCAAGCTCTTTCTTAGCCTTATCGAGCTCAGCTTTCTCCTTCTTGTCTTTGGAGCCCTTGGCTTTCTCATCAATCGCCTTCTGAGCCTTCTTGAACGCAGCTTCGTACCCTTCGAGTCCTTTCTTTACTTCTTTGGCGATCTGATCAAACAGGCCGCCAATCTTTTTGTCTTTCTTCACTGATTCGGCCTTCATGGCCTGGTCTTTGATCTTTTTGATGTTTGCTTCCGACATTGTTCTCTTTGAACTCCTGGTGTTATAATAATCGGTTCTTTGGTCGTCCGGTGCGCGCGTCAGGCCAAAAACCGGCCCTTGCTCACATCCATAGATACAATGTCACGGCTCGCGGCGCAGCGTTCAAGTGCTCATATCTGAAGATTTGGCGTCAGTTTTGCATTAGGTACCGACGCTTCAAGGCGGCACCCTTGCCCGGTCCCGGGTGATCCGTTACCCAACCGGCGCCGCCGCGTGGGAGAGCAGCAGACCATGGCCAAGGACAAGAAGAAGCGGGCCCCTCGGCCGAAAGCGCAGACCCCGCGCGGGTTTCGCGACTATTTCGGCGCCGAAGTCACCGCCCGACGCGCCATGCTCGACCGGATCTGTGAGGTCTACCATGCCTACGGCTTCGACCCGCTGGAAACCTCGGCTGTGGAGACGGTGGAGGCACTCGGCTCCTTTCTGCCTGATGTGGACCGCCCGAACGCCGGCGTCTTCGCCTGGCAGGACGAGGACGAGAGCTGGATGGCGCTGCGCTACGACCTGACGGCGCCGCTCGCACGGGTCTTCGCCCAGCACCGCGAGAACCTCCCCTCGCCCTATCGCCGTTATGCGGTGGGCCCGGTCTGGCGCAATGAGAAGCCGGGGCCAGGGCGGTATCGGCAGTTCTATCAATGCGACGCCGACACGGTGGGCACCCAGACCGTCGCTGCGGATGCCGAGATCTGCATGATGCTGGCCGACGCGTTCGAAGCCGTCGGGATCGGCCGCGACGATGTGTTGATCCGCGTGAACAACCGCAAGGTGTTGAACGGCGTGATGGAGGCAGCGGGGCTGATGCGCCCCGATGCGCCCGAGGAGATGGCGGATCAGCGGGGGATTGTGCTCCGAGCCATCGACAAGCTCGACCGTCTGGGGGAGGACGGCGTCAGGGCGCTTCTCGGCGAAGGCCGCAAGGACGAGAGCGGCGATTTCACCAAGGGCGCGGGGCTGGCGGACGCGCAGGCCGATCTGGTGATGGGCTTCGTCTCCGCCGGACGCGAGACGGCGGCCGCCACGTGTGCGCGGCTTGCCGAGTTGGTTGGCGCATCCATTACAGGCGTCGAAGGCGTGCGCGAGATGGAGACCATAGGCGATCTCACTGAAGCCCAGGGGTATGCGGGCCGCTTGCTGATCGATCCCTCGG
>JBCBTR010000149.1:0-4639 GCA_039818545.1 Pseudomonadota bacterium | reverse complement strand
TCAGCCCTTGTCATCGATATTCCAACGCGGGCGGTCCGGGCGCATGTGGGATCTGCATCCAGAGACCGTCCGGGCGGCTGGCTGGACCTTACCGCGCAGGCGCGTTCGCCCGGATCAACGCTGAAGCCCTTCATCTATGCCATGGCCTTCGACGACGGAGAGGCAACGCCCCACACCCGCATTCAGGATTTGCCGAAGCGCTTTGCAGCCTATCAGCCGGAGAATTTCGACCGCTCTTTCAGGGGTGATGTCAGTGTCGCCGAAGCCTTGCAGCACTCCCTGAATGTGCCGGCTGTGATGGCGCTTGACCGGGTTGGACCCCAGCGGTTTGCGGCGCAGCTGACGCTTGCAGGTGCACCGCCGCGGATCACCGGTGCGGCAGAGCGCAATGCCGGGCTCGCCCTGGCGCTGGGCGGGGCGGGCATGACGGCGCAGGAGCTTGGGGTTCTCTATGCGGCGCTTGGCGACGATGGACGGGCCAAACCGCTGATCTGGCGAGCCGAAGAGGAGGTTGCTTCCCGGACGCAGGCCGGGCACCGATTCATCGGATCGGGCAGCGCAGCGGCCATTCAGAAAATCCTGCTGGATGGACCGGCCCCTGCCGGGCGGATGCCGGGCCGGCTGACCGCGAAGGCCCCGGAAGTCGCGTTCAAGACGGGCACATCTTACGGTCATCGCGATGCATGGGCAGCCGCTGTCACTGGAGATCTGGCAATTGTCGTCTGGGTCGGACGGGCGGACGGCGCGCCGCGCCCGGGTGCAACGGGTCGGCGCGATGCCTTGCCAATCTTGTTCGAGATCGCTGATCGGGCGGCGCACCGTCTTGGAGAAGAAGGCGAGTCGATCCGCCGGATCGCGGCCTCCGACCGACCAAATGCCCGAGGCGCAATGAGGGACTTCACAGAGCGCGAGGCCGCCCCGGAAATCCTGTTCCCGCCAAGAGGTGCGGAGCTATGGGCCGGAGCCGTGGATGGACGCGCGGCGCGCGCATTCGTTCTGTCCGGGCGCGGGCAGGGCGCACTGTCCTGGTACGTAGACGGTCGTCCGTGTGAAACAGACGATGCCGGTGCGCCCGTCTGGCAACCGGACCGGGCCGGATATTACCTTGTGAAGGCCGTTGACGAGGCGGGCCGGGCGGCAGCTGTCCGCGTGCGTGTGACAGGGGCTCCACCCGCTTGATGCGTGGTGTTCATGTCACGAGTGGCACACGTTTGCGTCAGCGCTGCGCTTTGCCACTAAACATTTCGCATCTGCGAACGCATATGGATCGCTGTGCGAAAATTTGTTAACCAGAGTTTAGAATGAAACTTCCGTCCTCCTTTGCTGTCCCACTGGTTGCGGGCCTCGCCGCCGCGAGCGCGTCCTTTATTGCGACGGCTGTTGCTCAAGGCGCGCCTGCAGATACAGCCGCCGTCGAATTGAAAACCGCTGTCTTTGCTGGCGGATGCTTCTGGTGTGTTGAAAGCGACTTTGACAAGGTCGATGGCGTCGTCGCCACGATCTCGGGCTACACGGGCGGCACGGTCGCGAACCCCACCTACAAGCAGGTGACCTACAAGGATACCGGCCACTACGAGGCTGTTGAGGTCACCTACGATCCGTCCGTCGTCAGCTATGGCGAACTGGTCTCATTCTTCTTTCGCCATATCGACCCAACCGATGCCGACGGACAGTTCTGCGATACAGGCGACAGCTATCGCACTGCCGTTTTTGTCGGTTCACTGGAAGAGCGGGCTGTGGCGCGCGATGAGGTGACGGAGATCGATCAGTCCGGCCGGTTTGATGAGCCGATCGTGACGGAAGTTCTCGATCTCGGCACGTTCTATCTGGCTGAGGATTATCATCAGGACTACTACCTGAAGAACCCTGTGAAGTATCAGTACTACCGCACGGCCTGTGGCCGGGACAAAACTGTCAAAGCGCTCTGGGGCGAAGCCGAGAGCTAGGCCAGATACACTCGACTTGAATTGAGACGCATAAGAAGGGCGAGGCCGGAATGGCCGCCGCCCTTTCTTGTCTTTGGCCGGCTGGTCTATTTGTTCGGCTGCGGCGTCACGCGCAGATATGGCTTGATCTCGGTATAGCCTTTCGGGAACAGCCGCGCGATCTCGTCCGCATCGGTCAGGGACGGCACGATGATCACATCTTCGCCGGACTGCCAGTTCACAGGTGTTGCCACCTTGTGATTGTCGGTCAGCTGCAGGCTGTCGATCAGGCGCAGGATTTCATCGAAGTTGCGCCCTGTGCTTGGCGGATAGATGATCGATGCACGGATCTTCTGGTCCGGGTCGATGACGTAGACCGCACGCACCGTGACTTTGGCGTTCGCGTTCGGGTGGATCATATTGTAGAGCGTCGCCACCTTCTTTTCAGGGTCGGCAATGATCGGAAAATCCACTTTGGCATTTTGTGTTTCTTCAATGTCGCCGATCCACGCTTTGTGGTCTTCAACGCCATCGACCGAGATCACGAGCGCTTTTGCGCCGCGTGCCGCAAGGTCGTCCTTGAGCCTGGCTGTGTAGCCAAGCTCGGTGGTGCAGACAGGAGTAAAGTCAGCTGGGTGGGAAAAGAATACGACCCAGTCATCGCCCGCCCATTCATGGAATTTGATGGGGCCGGCTGTGGTGTCAGCCTCGAAGTCCGGGGCAGTGTCGCCTATTAGAAGACTCATGGTTACGCTCCGCTGAGTAAATGATAGGGGGAAAGTGTGGTCGAGGTGCCGGAACAGCAAGGTCGCCTGGCTGAAACACCGCATCAGAATTTCTAAGTGTGCTGGAGGCGCGGGCGTGAAGAGACTGATCCTGCAAAGACATGCAAAAACCGAGGCCTGGTATGAAGGTGTCGATGATCATGGCCGTGCGCTGCTTGAGCGGGGACGTCATGACGCTGTGCTGATGGCGGAGGAGTTGCTGTCGCTGGAGTGGACGCCGGATCTTGCACTTGTCTCAACAGCGCGCCGAGCGCGGGAGACATGGGCAGGAGCAGTCACGGTTTTCCCGGCGACCCAGTATCGTCTGGATGAGGGGCTGTATCTTGCCGGGGCTGGAGGGCTGGAAAGCTTTGCCTCTGCCAATGACGGCGTCGGCACGTTGATCATTATCGGGCACAATCCCGGCATTCACGATTTCGCACTGTCGATTCTTCGGCAGGCTGGCAGTCACGACCATCAGGCCGCGCTACGCCTGACCGAGAAATTCCCGACAGGCTGCGCGGCCCTGTTCGAAGCCGATGAAGATGGGGCGTTCATTATGCCCCACTTCAAGCTTGTTGATGTCATCCGGCCAAAGGAGCTGCGGCCAGCTGACTAGCTCCGGCTGTTGGCAGCATGGTGCGCGCTCAGGTTCGGGTGGCCAACATCGGTGACGGCCTTGTCGAGCGCTTCAGAGACGCAATTGCGTGACCGGGTGAAGTTGCCAAGATTGATGGGCGTTTCACGGGTTGTGCACACTGATTCGGCGGACACCTTCAGGGTTTCGTAGGTTGCTTCGACGCCAGCGGGCGTTTCAAGCTTGTCCCGGTCGATTTTGACCGGTTCAACCTTCACGCCCGCGGCGCTGGCTGGCATGGCGATGGCGAGCCCGATGGCCGACAGGATTGAGAGAGTGCGAATGGACATGGTGTTTCCTTCCTTATTGACGCTAACCTGACCCCAAACAGAGATTATTGTTTTTCGATAAAGTTGGCAAGTGAAATAATTGTGAAAATATGCATCGTTACAGATGTAGTATATTGTTATAAAATGAGCCGCCCCGTCGGAGAGGCGGGGCGGCTCGCAGCACGCAGATAAGGGGAGCGATCGCGGCTGCTGGTCTGGTCTCTTGTCGCAGTTTACGCGTGAGTGGCGCGGCGGTTGGTTCGGCGGCGACGCCGCTCAAGCAAAGTGGTATGCGCTTTCCCGGCAGCATCATTTGCGGCGGTGGGCAGTTGGATATCGGCGATCCGGGTGAATGAAGCTGCATTCAGCGCGGGGGCCTCGGCCAGTGCGGTTTCAGTCTGGCGGGCGAGCGGGGTCATGGGTCTTGGTCCTTTCTGTTTGGGTTCAGTGCCGGGCCGTTGGTGTGTGTGGCGTCGACACAATCAAGCTAGGGATATACATATTGTTTTTCAATAAAAAATAGTCGAAAAAGAATAAGAAAATCAGAAAGTCGTTTAAAAACAGAGCGTAAAATCGCATTGTTTTTCGATAAATGTGGATCGGACAGCGGAGTTGCGCGCTGACAGCGTGGCCAAATCAGCTCGGAGCTGAGACCTGCTCCGGCTGACGAGCGAAATCGAGCGTAAGTTGTTCAGGTGCTTTTGCGCGCCCGCGCCCCGCTTTCGGCCGGACGCCGCGGTGGCGAATTCCGGATTTTCGCGATCCATGGCGCTCCTGTATCGCGTTCGCTTCCTGCCTGTAGGTCTGGTCTCCACGTCTGGCATGAATCTGTGCCCGTGCGGCCCGGGCCGCTTCGATATGATCGACGATGGGATAGGGATAGCATTCTCCGAGCTTAACCCCAGCCGCGCGAAGTACGCTCTCCGGGGCGTCCCAGGGCGCATGAATATGGTCAGCACCCAGCGCGGCGAGTTCTGGCACCCAGCGCCGGATAAACGCGCCGTCTGCATCCTGATCGCGAGACTGCTTCACCGGATTGTAGAT
>JBCBTR010000148.1:0-4671 GCA_039818545.1 Pseudomonadota bacterium | reverse complement strand
GTAGGTTTCGTCGATGACTGGCGCGGCCTCGGAGCCCGCCTGAAGCTTGTTCTGCTCGGTGCGCTTTGCCTCTTTGCGGCCGGCGCAGGCTTCCATGCAGAACTCTTCGACTCGGCTGGCAATGGGCTTGCGTCGGTTCTGGTCTGGGGGCTTTGCGTTGCGGGCTCTGCGCTCTGGCTGTTCGTGATCATGAATGCTGCGAATTTCATGGACGGCTCAAACGGTCTCGCGGTCGGATCGCTTCTCATCATGCTGGGAAGCCTCGCAGCCTTCTGGATGCAGGTGGAGGCGGCAGGGGCCGCGCCGATCATTGTGCTGGCGGTGATGGCTCTGCTGGGGGCCATGGCCGGGTTTCTTGTCTGGAATCTTGGCGGGCAGCTTTATGCCGGGGATGCAGGTGCGCTGGGGATTGGCGCTGTGTTCGGTTCGCTGTCACTCTTTGTCGTCAGCTATATGAACGAGACCGGCACGCCGCAAAGCACCGCCTTCATCTGGTTTCCGGCGACGCTCGCGCTTCCGTTTCTTGTGGATGTCTTCATGACGCTCCTCTGGAGACGTCGGCGCGGGGCCTCTTTGCTGTCAGCGCATACCGACCATGCCTACCAATGCCTGCGGGCAGCAGGGTGGGGCCACACAGGTGTCGCCCTTCTCTGGTGGAGTTTTGCCGTCGTTTGCGGCGTTGCCGGCGTGTTGGCGGCTTGGTCGGGCGGCGCTGCGAGCTTCCCGGTCTTCGCCGCCACACTGGCGGTCGGTATTGTCCTCTGGGTTTTGCAGAGACGGTCAGGCGCGCCTAGTAAGCCCGGCTGACGCAGAAATCGGCAAGATCGGCCAGTCCGTCGCGATAGTCGCTTTCCGGAAGCGTCGAGAGCGCTGACTTGGCGAGCCCCGCATAGGCCTCGGCTTCGGTGAGTGTCGCCTCGGCGGCACCGGTTGAGCGGATCAGGTGGATCGCGTGGGCAAGATCGGAGTCGGTCTGCCTGGCCGGGTCGAGGGCGCGATCCCAGAACGCGTGATCCTCTGCGGACCCACGCCTGCGGGCAATGACAACAGGAAGGGTGACTTTGCCTTCGCGGAAGTCATCGCCAACCGATTTGCCGATCACGGCTGTCGTGCCGCCATAATCGAGCGCGTCGTCCACGATCTGGAACGCCAGCCCCAGATTCTTGCCGTAGGCGGCGAGTGCCGTCGAGGCCGCTTCTGATCCAGCGGATAGGGCACCAGCCCGGGCGGCGGCTTCAAAGAGGGCTGCGGTCTTGGCTTCAACAATCGCCAGGTATTCTTCCGTGGGCAGGTCCAGACGGCCCTGTGCAGCCAGTTGGCGCACCTCGCCCTCGGCGATCACGGTCGAGGCGTGGCTGAGAATGCCGAGAATTTCGAGACTGTCGGTCTCGACCATCAGCGTGAAGGCGCGGGCGAACAGGAAGTCACCCACCAGAATTGAGGCTGAGTTGCCCCAGATCGTCTTTGCAGCAGCCTTGCCCCTGCGCAAATCGCTTTCATCGACCACATCATCATGCAGAAGCGTTGCGGTGTGGATGAACTCCACTGCGGCGGCGAGGGCATGCGTGCCGGCATTGGCTCCGCCTGCACAATGCGCAGCGGCAAGCGTAACGATCGGGCGCAGCCGCTTGCCGCCGGCGGCGACAATGTAGCTGGACAGGTCCGGGATCATCGCGATCGGGCTCGCCGCGCGGGCCGCCAGAATGTGCTCCACCGCGTCGAGGTCATCGCGTAGCAGGGACTGGAGGCGATCCACGATCGGGCTGTCAGCGGATGCGCGCTGCTGTTTGGCTATAATGCTCACGCTTTTGGGGCCGCCCGGTTGCTTCTCCTCCCTGAATATCGTGACTGGAGCGGGATTCAATACGTGGCGCTGAGCCGCAGGCTGACATTTCGGTGACTTATGGAAGAGATTCTTCGGACAAATGACCCGGTCAAGCTGTCCTATGCCCGGCATGTTCTCGGCGAGGCGGGCATCGCATCCTACGTTCTGGACGAGCATACTGCCTATATTGACGGGCGAGGACCGCTTGTTCCGATCCGGCTAATGGTTGCGAGCGACGACGCCGCTCAGGCGCGGATCGCCCTGAATGATCTCGAGCGGGAATGACCGCCTTTACGCAGGACATGTTTCTCGGCGGAGCGGTGAAAGTCTTCCAGCCGGAGGCCGGATTTCGGGCTGGTGTCGATAGTTTGCTGCTTGCAGCGGCATTGGATTCAACGACTCGCGGAGAGGTTCTGGAGATCGGATGCGGGGCAGGCGGAGCCCTGTTGCCGGCCGCCTGGCGGCTGAAGGACGCACGCTTTGCTGGTCTCGAAAAGGATCCGGGCATGGCCGAGCTCGCCCGGAAAGGCGTCACCGAGAACGGTCTGACGGGCCGGGCCGAGATCATCGACGGCGATGCCGCCGCCTTGCCGCCCGACTTTGAGAACCGCTTTGACGTGGTCTTCTCCAATCCGCCCTTCTTTGAACCCGGCACGATCAAATCGCCCGGGAAGGGCAAGACCGATGCTTATCTGTCGAGCCTGCCTCTGGAGCGCTGGATCAAGGCCATGCTGTTTGCGGCTCGGCCGAAAGGCACCGTCCTGCTGATCCATCGCGCGGCAGCGCTGACCGAGATACTGGCCGCGCTTCATCGACGGGCCGGCGAGATTGCCGTCATGCCGGTCCGCGCCTCCCCGCGGGCAGAGGCCAAGCGCGTGATTGTGCGTGCGCGCAAGGCGCTGAGACCCGGCCCGACACGCCTTCTGGCGGGGATAGATCTGCATGACGGTCCGGGCGGTGAACGGTCGGAAATCTCTCGTGCCGTTGCCGAGCGCGGCGAAGGTCTGGACTGGTCCGGCTAACAGGTGGGGCCGCACGCATTGGGCCATAGGCCGGGCGATGTTGCGAAACCGGGCGAGCCCCTGTAGCAACGGGCGATTGTCTCGCCTTTCGGGATTCCCTTCATGGCCGCGCCGAAATCCTTTCAGGACCTTATTCTGACGCTCCAGTCTTACTGGGCAAAGCAGGGATGCGCGATTTTGCAGCCCTATGACATGGAAGTTGGGGCCGGCACGCTGCACCCGGGAACGGTGTTGCGGGCGCTGGGGCCGAAAGACTGGCGTGCAGCTTATGTTCAGCCGTCGCGGCGACCGGCCGATGGTCGTTATGGCGAAAACCCCAACAGGCTCGGCCACTACTATCAGTTTCAGGTCATCCTGAAGCCCAATCCGGCAAACCTGCAGGATCTCTATCTTGAGAGTCTTTACGCAATTGGCATCGATCCGACCCTGCACGATATTCGTTTCGTCGAGGATGACTGGGAAAACCCGACCGTTGGGGCCTGGGGCCTCGGCTGGGAGGTCTGGTGCGACGGGATGGAAGTCTCCCAGTACACCTATTTCCAGCAGGTGGGTGGGCTTGATGTGCGCCCGGTCTCCGGTGAGCTGACCTATGGGCTTGAGCGTCTCGCCATGTACGTTTTCGGCGTCGACAATGTGTACGATCTGCCTTTCAACGCGCCGGACTCTGAGGTGCCACTCAGCTATGGCGATGTATTTCTGGAGAATGAGCGCCAGCAATCAGCTTTCAATTTCGAACATGCCAATGTTGATATGCTGCAAAGCTGGTTCGAAGGCTGCGAGACGCAGTCCACTGACCTTCGCGCGGCGGGCCTGCCACTACCGGCTTATGATTATGCGCTGAAGGCGAGCCACGTCTTCAACCTGATCGATGCGCGCGGTGCGATTTCGCCGACCGAGCGGCAGGCTTTCATTGGACGAGTGCGCGATCTGGCGCGCGGCGCGGCCCTGCTTTGGGCGGAACAACAGGAGGAGAACCATGGCCGATCCTGAAATCGGAGGGCGCGAACCCGTCGCTGTCGAGGTCGAAGAGGGCAAGATGTACTGGTGGTGCGCTTGCGGACGGTCGAAAAGCCAGCCCTTCTGCGATGGTTCTCACAAGGGGACTGACTTTGCGCCGGAAGGCTGGGAAGCGCCGAAGACCGGCAAGATGTTCTTCTGTACCTGCAAGCGGACCGGTAACGTGCCGCTCTGCGACGGCTCCCATAACCAACTCTAGATAAATCAGGGCGTTGAGCCGACATGCCAGACCTGCTGCTTGAACTCTTTTCCGAGGAAATCCCTGCACGCATGCAGAAGGCGGCCGGCGAGCAGCTGACGTCCAAGCTTGGCGATGCGCTGAAGGCAGCTGGCCTCACCTTTGACGGCATCGAAGGCGTGTACGGTCCAAGACGGCTGACAGCTCATGTAACCGGCTTGCCCGAGCGCTCCGCCGATGTGCGCGAGGAACGCAAGGGCCCGAAGGTCGGCGCGCCGGACAAGGCCGTTGAAGGCTTTCTGAGAGGTGCGGGGCTCTCAAGTATCGACGAGGCTGAGGTTCGAACCGATCCGAAGAAGGGCGAGTTTTACGTCGCTGTTGTGGAAACCAAGGGCCGCGAGACCACCGAGATCGTCGCCCATGCCGTGCCCGAGATCGTTCGCGGCTTTGCGTGGCCGAAATCGATGCGGTCCGGCACCAGCGACCTGCGCTGGGTGCGGCCGCTACAGCGGATCGTCTGCGTGTTCGACGGCGCAGCTGTGCCCTTTGATGTGGACGGTCTTGCAAGTGGTAACGAAACCGAAGGCCACCGCGTTATGGGCCGTGGCCCTTTCACCATCACCGGCTGG
>JBCBTR010000147.1:0-4685 GCA_039818545.1 Pseudomonadota bacterium | reverse complement strand
ATCTGGGACACATCAATCACGCCGCCCAGCGCATTGATCCGCGCGACGGCCGCCACACCAAGTTCAGACAGTCCGTTATGTTCTTCAGCCGGCTCATAAGCGCCCAGTTCGGAAATGAAGACCGGGCGCGAGGAGTCCGAGAAATCATTGTGCCCGATATGGTTGAACCCGAACACGCGAACGCCGGCCTCATAGAACGCATCGATCGCATCGACGTCGCCGCCAAACGCCCGCGCATTCTGGAAACCGAGAATGAGCGCCGTCTGACCGCTCTCGACAGTTGCCATGATCTCATCAGCCGATGTTACAAGCGCCAGTGTCTCAGGTGAGCTCGCAACAAGCGCCTGAACCGCGGCGAGCTTTTCGTCGGTTTCCGCGCGCGCCGCCGCATCGCCTTCAGCTGTGCGTGGGCCGGGCCCGACCGCAACCGCCATCACAACGGCATCGACGCCGCCCGCCTCAAGCTTCGACGGCTCGACCTTGGATTCCCCGTCCGCCGCGAGATAAAGCGCCGAGGTCGATGGCAGAACGATGTCAGCATGAGCATCGAGAACAAGCACCCGCTCATGGATCGCCTCGATGTTCGGCTCAGCCGTTTCGACGGGAGCTTCTTCGGCCGGAGCCGTGGCGCAGGCCGCCGCCAGAACCGACATGGCCGAAGCTGCCAGCACGTGCCGACCCGTGTTCCAAATGCTGAGTGTGCTCATCGCGCCGATCCTCCCAAATCAACACGCATGGTCGGACGCGCAGACGCGATAAGCAAGACAAACGCGGCCCTCTCCCAACGGCATGTGCCTGTCCAAAAGAAAAACCCCGCAGCGTGTGCCACGGGGTTTTTCTTCAGATCGCTTGAAAAGCGGCGTCTAGAGCAGGCCTTCGCGCTGCGCGCGTTTGCGGGCCAGCTTGCGCGCGCGGCGCACAGCTTCGGCGCGCTGACGAGCACGCTTTTCAGACGGCTTTTCAAAGTGGGTCCGGCTTTTCATTTCCCGGAAAAGGCCTTCACGCTGCATCTTCTTCTTCAGCGCGCGCAGGGCCTGCTCGACATTATTGTCGCGGACGACGATCTGTACGATGGGTCAATCTCCATTTGTCTCGGGTGGCGAAACCCGCTCTGTCTTGCCACATAGGTAATCGAAGGACGCGCCTATATCATGGGCGCAGCCACTTGCCTACTAGGTATATGACATGACGCGCTCACCATCAAATCTGCTCCGGGACACCTGGCTCGACACTTTGCTGCCGGAAGTCGCCTTTGACAGCTGGACAAATGTCACCGCAACCCGCGCCGCTGAGACCGCCGGCCTGTCCGAGGCCGAGCAGGCGCTTGCCGCACCGGGCGGGGTCGCCGACCTTGTCGAGCACTTCTTCAATCGCGCCGAAGATGCGGCCCGCAACAAGATCGAAGCCGCAGACCTGTCCGACCTCAGAGTCCATGAGAAAGTCGCCTTTGGCGTGCGCGCCTGGCTCGATGAAATGGATGATGACAAGGAAGCGGTGCGCCGCGCAATCAA
This sequence comes from Pseudomonadota bacterium, assembly GCA_039818545.1. Classification (GTDB taxonomy): domain Bacteria; phylum Pseudomonadota; class Alphaproteobacteria; order Caulobacterales; family Hyphomonadaceae; genus JANQQC01. The sequence continues at coordinate 3,174 of JBCBTR010000147.1, read as the reverse complement.
TTGGGGAGCCCTGCCTTGGCGGGCCAGCGCACCGGCTCAGCGCACATGGTCCGTCGCCGATATGGTCTGGACGGCGGCAGGCGACACGTCAGAAGACTATAATCGCTACACCAAACGCGGCCTTCTGGCCTCTGCCCTGCCGTCTATCGTGCTGCACTGGCTGGATGAGGGCGACAGCGAAGCGATCGATGCCCATATCGCCCGACGCTTGAAAAATGCGATGCAGCTGGGTCAGGCGGGCTCGAAAGTCATCGGGCCGCTGCTGCGCTCCTTTAAGCCGAAACCCAGCGAAACGGTCTGAGCTAACCGACCGGCTTAATGCGGGTGACCTTGTGGCCCATCTTGCGGCCGGGTCTTGGCTCGCCCTTGCCGTAAAGCGTTACGCCCGGCTCTCCAGCCGCAAGAATCGCTTCCTCGCCGAGCAGATTATCCATCACCGCATCAAAGCGGCGCTTTGACGGTCCGAATGGCAGCCCGGCAACAGCGCGAATGTGCTGCTCGAACTGGCCTGTCTCGCAGGCTTCCGGTGTCCAGTGGCCTGAATTGTGGACACGCGGCGCAAACTCATTGGCGAGCAGGTTTCCACCGGGCAGCACGAAAAACTCAAGCGCCAGAACGCCAACATAGTCGAGCGCATTGGCCAGCCGGCAGGCATGCCGGACGGCCTCTGCCATTGTGTCGTCGGAGACCCGGGCCGGCACTTCGGAGCGCCTCAAAATGCCGTTGACGTGCGTATTCCGCGACGGCTCGAAGGATGTGAGCGTGTCATCGGCTGCCCGCCCCACAATGGCTGATATCTCGCATTCGAATGGCGCGAGTGCTTCCAGAATGCAGGGCGCTTCGCCCAGCGCTTTCCAGGCCGCTGCATAATCATCGCCAATCTCGACGCGCACCTGACCCTTGCCGTCATAGCCTTCGCGCCGGCGCTTCAGAATGCCCTCACCGCCCAGCCGTTCCAGCCCCAGTGCGATGGCGGAAGGCGCGTCGACAGGCTCAAAGATCACGCTCTCAATGCCGGTTTCGTTGAGAAAACGCTTCTCGATCAACCGGTCCTGCGCCTTTTCCAGCGCCATCGCGCCGGGCCGCACCGTTGCGCCGGCCGCTTCGAGGATCGCGACGGCTTCTACCGGCACATTCTCAAACTCGTAGGTCACGACATCGCATTGCGTGGCGAAGGCCTCCAGCGCCGCCTCGTCGAGATAGTCGGCAACTGTTTCAGTGGCAGAGACACGGCCCGCCGGACTGTCTCGCTCTGGGCTGAACACATGGGTGTCATAGCCCAGCTGCGCCGCCGCGCCGGCCATCATCCGGCCGAGCTGCCCGCCGCCGAGCATCCCGATCACCGCGCCGGGCGGCAGTGGCCTCATCGCTCGGGCGTCTCCGCCACCGCCGCTGTCTGCTCGGCCCGGTAGGCCTCAAGCGCGGCCGCAACAGCTTCATCTTCCAGCGCAACGATCGCGCCCGCGAGAAGACCGGCATTTGCGGCGCCCGCCTCCCCGATCGCAAGCGTGGCCACGGGTATGCCGCGTGGCATCTGCACGATCGAGAGCAGGCTATCGAGGCCCGACAGCGTTTTGGATTGCACCGGCACGCCGAGCACAGGCAGCTGTGTCATCGCGGCGGCCATACCGGGCAGGTGTGCTGCACCGCCCGCGCCTGCGATGATGGCTTTGAGCCCGCGAGATTTCGCGGTCTTTGCATAATCAGTGAGCCGATCCGGTGTGCGGTGAGCCGAGACGATGCGCGTTTCATAAGGCACACCGAGATGCTCCAGCGCGTCGCAGGCCGCCTTCATTGTTGGCCAGTCGGACTGGCTTCCCATGATCACGCCGACGAGCGGGTCGCCGCTGGAAGTCGCCTCTGTCATGTCGGCCCCCTCTGGAGAAGCGCGCGACCTTATGGCCTCCCGGTGCAAGGTCAAGCCGAACCGGCCCGTTCTCGCCTTTCAGCCCGATTCTGTTAGGGTTTCCGGGATGGCCGATCCTGAAGAGCCCCTCGGAGATATCCATGGCCTGAGCGAGGAACGCCGGGCGCTGATCCGGGCCGTCGGGGTCGATCTGGAACGGCTCGATCCACGGACACGGGCGGCTGTGGAGGCGTTCAGTGAAGAAGTCCTGTTCCTGCGTGAGGCGGTGGCGGAGCTGAAACAGTCGCTCGCCGAGGCCGAAGCGCTGGCCGATCATGACGCGCTTTGCCCGGTCTTCAACCGGCGCGCCTTCAAGCGAGAACTGCGCCGGGAGATAGCGCTTGCGGAGCGGTATGGCTCGCCGCTTTGCGTGATCTTTGTCGATCTCAACAAATTCAAGGCCGTGAATGATGTGCATGGCCATGCGGCGGGAGATGCCGTCCTGATCGCGGTCGCCGGCGCGCTGGAAAGCCATGTGCGCGAGTCCGATATTGTCGGGCGCCTTGGCGGGGACGAGTTTGGCCTGATCCTGCCCCATGCGAGCCGGCAGGACTGCGAAGCCAAAGCCAAAGAGCTCGCCGCCGCCGTGCAGGCCCTGAGCATCCGGCCCGAAGGCAGTGACGCCGTGATCCACCCGTCCGCCTCGTTTGGTGTGGCCGCATGGCGCAAGGGGCAAGCGTGCGATGACGTGCTGGCCGAGGCCGATGAGGCCATGTTTGCGCGAAAAACGCATATCCGGCAGCACGCGCAATAGGCGAGCGGGCTGACTCTGTTTTCACGTGACGGACGCACCGCCATATGATTAACTGTTGCATGAAAGACACGATAGTCTTTCTTCATGCAGAAGGAGTTGCCCATGTCATTGCAAGGTCGGATCGAAGAATTGTCCGTGCGCCACCGCAAGCTTGATGAGAAAATCGAGACGGAGCAGAAACGACCCACTCATGACAGTACGCAGGTCCAGGAACTGAAACGACAGAAACTCCGAATTAAGGAGGAGCTGCGAAACCTTCGGGCGAGCTAGGCTCGATATTTGCAGCACCGCCTCGGATCCCCCGAGCGGGGTTCCGGAGGTAGGTATGAAAGACTTGTTGAATCAGGACCGCGCGCTGTCGCCAGCGCTGATCAAGACGGGTGTGTTCTTCCTTGGGGTATTGCTCGCCGCATTGTCGGTGTTCGTCATCCTCATGGCTCTGGGCACGCTGTTCAGCGGCTCCATCATTCCGGCTTTCATTCAGGCCGCAGCAGGGCTCTCGATTGCCCTGTTT
>JBCBTR010000146.1:0-4736 GCA_039818545.1 Pseudomonadota bacterium | reverse complement strand
GCTCTCCCGAATCCCCTGCCAGATCGCGCACCATGATCCGCGCCTGATCCTGCGGTCCCGGCATCAGCAATGTTCCTGCTGGAACAACACGAAACCCAATCTCCCCGAAATAGCGCGGGGCACCGATGAGCACGGCCGCGCCCCAGCCAGCTGCCGTGCCGGCCTCAACAGCTTCTCCGGTAATCGATAGTCCAAGCCGTGCGCCCTGCTGAGATGGCCGCACCGCCACCGGCCCATAGAACAATGCCGGCGTGTCCCCCACGGCAATCGGCCAGACCCGGCACGCCCCGACTACCGCGCCATCCACCAGCGCGACCCGGCTGATCTCTGGCAGTGAAAGATTCCATTCGCGCAGACGCTCGGCCGTTTTCGCAAAGTGCCCCGGCCCGAAGGTACGGTCGTAGAGCGCTTCAATGGCGTCGGCGTGTTGCGCTGGGTTTTCCGGAACAATTTCAAGCATCGCGGCGGACTAGAGACAGGCACTCGCAAACGCAAGCGCAACCTCCCGTTCTAGGCGAAAACATCCCAAATACAACTCTGGTTTTATTTTCTTATTTTGCAACCCTCAGTCGAAACCTGAGGGGGTTTGATGGACGTCCACTGGCTTTTGCCTGTGCTCTGGGTTGCATGTCAGGTCTTCGCTGGCCTCCTGCTGGCGGACTTCGCAACAGGCGTCATTCACTGGTTTCAGGACCGGTACGGCGACCCGTCCTGGCCAGTGATCGGCCACGCCATCTACATGAATCAGGAACACCATAAGCGGCCGCGCTTCTTTCTTACTGGCACGCTGTGGAAGCGGAACCGCGAAGTCTGGATGGTCTGCGCCGCGACGGCCTTGCTGCTCCTTTTTTTGGACAGCCTCACAACCCTCAGTGGTTCTTTTGCATTTTTCGGCATTTTCGCGAATGAAGTTCACGGAGCCGCCCACCGATCCGCGCGCGAGAACGGAGCGTTTGTGCGCCGGCTTCAGCGGTTGGGACTCATTCAAAGCCCCGATCACCATGCCGCTCATCATCGCCGCGCCAAGAACACTCACTATTGTACCCTGACCAACTGGGTGAACCCGGTCCTCGACACGACCGGTTTCTTCCCCACCATCGAACGTATGATTTTCCTCACCTCAGGCGTCCGTCCCCGCCCCGATCCAACCGTGCCGGCGAGGTTTCAGGACGCAGCCCGCTAGAAGCACTCTTCCAATCTGCGCTGTCCGCCTTATCGTCCGCGCGACATACAGATTGGGAGATTCATCATGGGCGTACTCGACGGGAAAACAGTTCTCATCACAGGTGGCGGGAATGGCATTGGCCGTGAATGCGCTCTGCTGGCCGCCCGCGAGGGGGCCAAGGTTCTCGTCAACGATCTCGGAGGCGGTCTGTCAGGCGGAGATGAAGGCGATGCGGGGCCGGCAGAAACCGTCGCTGGCGAAATCCGGGCCGCTGGTGGCGAAGCTGCCTCCAACTCAGACAGCGTCACGGACTTCGGGGCCGTCGAAGCCATGGTCGAGCAGGCCAAAGACGAATTCGGCGGGCTCCACGCCATCATCAACCCGGCCGGTATCCTGCGCGACGGCATGTTCCACAAGATGTCGGAAGCTGACTGGAAGGCCGTGATCGATGTCCATCTGCACGGCTCCTACAATGTCACCCGTGCCGCCATCGAGCACTTCCGCGAGCAGGAAGACGGCGCGTTCGTCCTTTTCACCTCCACCTCCGGTTTGATCGGCAATATCGGACAGGCCAACTATGCTGCTGCCAAGCTCGGCATAATGGGGCTCTCACGCATCATCGCCATGGAAGGCGAACGCAAGAATGTCCGCTCCAACATCATCGCGCCCTTTGCATGGACACGCATGATCGCCTCCATCCCGGTGACGGACGAAGCCTCGGCAGAGCGCGTCGAGCGCATGAAGAACGCCATGCGTGCGGATCAGGTCGCCCAACTCGCCATTGCGCTGTGTGCGGACAAAGCGAAAACGACCTCTGGCCAGATCTTCGGCGTGCGCGGCAACGAGATCGTCCTGTTCGACCAGCCCCGCCCGGTAAAGTCCCTCGCCCGTCTCGAAGGCTGGGACCCGTCCTCCATTATCGACCAGGCCATCCCCGCCATGGAGAACGACTACACCGACCTCGGCGCAACGACGTCGGTCTTCCCGTATCCGCCGGTTTAGCCCACGCACGCACAACACTTATGCCGGTCCTGCGCCTAATCACGGGCGCGTGACCGGGCCATATCGGCTCCAACGCAACACTAAGCAGAGGAGCGCGATATGATTGACATCAGACGCTTTGAAGACCTCGGCCGGTTTGACAATGACTGGTTGAACGCCCGTTACCACTTCTCTTTCTCCCACTACTTCAATCCCGACAGGATGGGTCACGGGAAGCTACGAGTCTGGAATGATGACACGATCCGCGCCGGCACGGGTTTCCCGCCGCATGGCCACGAGTCGATGGAGATCATCACCTATGTCCGCCAGGGCGCGATCACGCACGAGGATTCCCTCGGCAATAAGGGGCGCACCGAAGCCGGCGATGTTCAGGTGATGAGCGCAGGTTCCGGCGTCCAGCACTCCGAATGGAACGCCGAAGACGAGGCCACCCAAATCTTCCAGCTTTGGATCGAACCGCGTGAGCAGGGTGGGTCACCGAGCTGGGGCGCGAAAGCCTTCCCGAAAGGCGACCGTGCCGGCCAGTGGGCAGTGCTCGCTTCCGGTGCCGATGAGGACGATGCCCTGCCTATCCGGCAGGATGCGAAAGTCCTTGGTGCAACGCTGAAGACCGGACAGGCTCTGGACTATCAGATCGGCAAAGGCCGCAAGGGCTACCTCGTGCTCGCCGCCGGATCGGTGCTTTTGAACGACGAGCCCCTCAAGATCCGCGATGGAGCGGCCGTTTCCGGCGAGACAAGACTGACCCTTATAGGCGTCGATGACGCAGAAATTGTGCTTGTCGATACGATTTAGAGAGTTGATGCACCTGCGTGAAAAACTCGCAGGCGCATCGATTTTCTCTTGGCCTAACCAGCAAAAATAAATATACGCTCACTATTGGGGCGCACAATTCACGAAGCTCGGCTGGGAGCATTCATTGTACACGAACAAACCTGATTTTTTAAAATCTGGCGAACGCGCACGGCTGTTTCCCGTGCTGGCTGACACATCAAAGGAGGGGCGTGCCACATCGATCTTTCTCGCCTGTCTCTCCAATGTGGACGAGTATGCCAATGGCCTGCTCTCCAGCGTTGGACGGCCCATCGGCCCGAACTCGCGGGTCGAGGCGTTCACGGAGGTCGTCTTCAATAAAGGCGCTGACGAGATGACCGGGCGGCCCGACGGGCTGATCACGGTGCGCACCGGAAGCTCGACATGGAGCGCCCTGATCGAAGCCAAGATCGGAAACTCCTGCCTGCACAGCGATCAGATCAACAGCTATCTGCGCATCGCCAAGAGCAATGATGTGGACGCCGTCATCACCATTTCAAATGAGTATGCGGCGACACCGTCTCACCATCCGGTCCAACTCACCCGGCGCGGCGTGCCACAGGTCGCGCTCTACCATTGGTCATGGATGCGGCTGCTGACCGAAGCTGACCTCCTGATCACCAACAATGACGTTCAGGATACAGACCAGCGCTTCATCCTGAATGAGCTGCGCCGCTTCCTCGCGCACGAGAGTACGGGCGTGCGCGGGTTTCACCGAATGCCGCCCGAATGGCCGGATCTGGTAAGAGATATCTCTGCGGGCCGGCAGCCAGGCGCGACCTCCACCGATGTCCGCGCTGTCGTCTCAGCATGGCATCAGGAGACCCACGATCTCTGCCTCAGCCTCTCCCGGCAGACCGGTGCAACCGTCCGCGCCCGGCTCACGCGCGCGCAGGCGAGCGATCATCAGAGGCGGCTGAAGGAGGACACAGAGCGCTTCGCAAGTGACCAACACCTCCACTCCTCGCTGATCGTACCCGGCGCGGCGGCAGACATTGATATCTGCATTGACGTCCGTGCCCGGAGCATGACGGCCAGCATGACGCTGGATACGCCGACCGATCGGCAGAGCACCGCCGCCCGCATCAACTGGCAACTCCGTCAACTGAAGGATGTCGACGCCAATGATATCTATGTCCGTGTCCACTGGCCGCGCCGTGGCTTCTCCCAGCACACACTGAAAGAGCTGCGCGAAGACGTAAATATCGCAGTCAGTCGCCATCCGGACCTCGTTCCGAAAACGCTGGAAATTTGTATGGTGCGAATGCCTCAGGGGCGCTTCATTCAGGTCCGTAACTTCGTGGATGATCTGGAGCAGCTCATCCCGGACTTCTACATCGCCATCGGTCAGAGCCTGCGCGCATGGCAGCCGCCTGCCCCAAAGGCGCGCGCTGACAGACGCGCGCCCGAGGACGTCACCCCGGCGGCCATTGAAGAAGACGCCGAGCAGGAAACCAACCGCCCCGAACGCCGCTTTCCATGGCGACGCGGGACGGATTGATTTGATCTAGGCCGACGCTTTCGCGCGATTCCCGTGGCGTTGGTTCTTGCCAGGACGTTTGCCGCCGCTGCGGGGGCCGCGGTTCTGGCCACCTTTACCGCCGCCATGTCCCTGACCGCCGCGTGAGCGACCGCCGCCGCCACCGCCGCCACCGCGGCTCGGGCCTTTTGGTTTGCGCACACGCACATCCTTGGCCGGTGTTGGCAGGACCAGGGCCTCACATCCTTCAGGTGCCGGGAGCGTCCCCACTTCAAT
>JBCBTR010000145.1:0-4762 GCA_039818545.1 Pseudomonadota bacterium | reverse complement strand
GTCTTCGCTGCCTTCGACGCTGGCAGAGCCTTCCCCGTCAAAGGTGATGACGAGTGGTTCGCCGCCCTCGTCTGCTGCAAAGCTGATGGTCATCGATGCAGCGAAAGCGGGCGTCGCCAGCGCGAATGCGGCCAGCGCCACTGAGATTGTCTTCTTCATGTTTCCCTCCCGGAATGCGCCGGTTGCATCCGGCGCGGGAAGGTTAACAGCGCGGTCAGGTTGCCGCAAACGCCATTACCGGCAGGCGGCGAGGCTGCGGCGCTGCTGGCCGGACGGGTCGAAATTTTCCGGTGAGAACCATGCCTCAAAGCCGGCGCGGAGTGAGGGCCAGTCGGCATCCGTCATCGCAAACCATGCCGTGTCACGGCTGACCCCGTCGACGACCATGTCGTTCCGGAAGACGCCCTCGAAGGCAAAACCGAACCGCTCCGCCGCGCGGCGGGAGGCGTCATTGGCGTTGTTGCACTTCCACTCATAGCGGCGATAGCCGAGATCCTCGAAGACATGGTGGGCCATCAGATACATGGCTTCCGTCGCCTCGGGCGTGCGCTTCAGATCGTCTCCGAAGGCGACGCACCCGACCTCGGCGCTGCCATGAGGTTCGCGAATGCGCATGTAGCTTGCCATGCCGAGGATATCGCCGTCGCCTTTGCGGCGGATGACGAGCGTTTCCCAGCTCTGATCCTTGATGACGTAGACGAACACTTTCTGGAACGTCTTGCGATTGTCAAACGGGCCGATCGGCATGTAGTCCCAGATCGCCTGATTGCGCTTACCGGCGACGGCATCGAACAGGCCATCGCCGTGTATATCCCAGTCGAGCGGCTCTAACGCGACACGCGTGCCCACAAGCGGTTCCTGCCCCGGGCGCTCGCGCGGGGTCCAGTTCTTCAAAGTCATGGGGCCGTCAGAGTCCTTCGAAGAGAAGCGAGGAGATGTAGCGCTCGGCGAAGGAGGGCAGTACGGCGACAAGGGTTTTCCCAGCCATCTCGTCGCGCGATCCAACCTCGACCGCCGCCAGCGCGGCCGACCCCGATGAGATGCCGCCGGGAATGCCCTCAAGGCGGGCCAGCTGGCGCGCCATCTCGAGGCTCTTTTCATTGTCGACCGTGACGACTTCATCGATCAGGCTGGTATCGGCATTTCCCGGGATGAAGCCCGCGCCGATGCCCTGAAGGATATGCGGGCCGGGCTCGCCGCCGGAGAGGACGGGGCTCGCCGCCGGCTCCACCGCGATCATCTTCACTTCCGGCTTGCGCGCCTTCAGCACGCGGGCAGTGCCGGTGAATGTGCCGCCCGTGCCGATGCCAGAGATGACCGCATCGACCGTGCCCGCGGTATCGGTCCAGATTTCCTCTGCGGTGGTCTTCTCATGAATTTCGGGATTGGACGGATTGTCGAACTGGCTTGGCATGACCGCACCCTCAATCGATGCGAGCAGGTCTTTCGCCTTCTCGATGGCTCCGCCCATGCCCTTTTCTTTCGGGGTCAGCTCCAGCTCCGCGCCAAGCAGGGCCAGCATCTTGCGGCGCTCGACAGACATGCTTTCCGGCATGGTGAGGATCAGGCGGTAGCCGCGAGCGGCAGCAACGAAGGCAAGGCCGATGCCTGTATTGCCGGAGGTCGGCTCGACCAGCACGCCGCTGGGCTTCAGCCGTCCGTCCGCCTCCATGGCGAGGATCATATTGAGACCGATCCGGTCCTTCACGCTCGCCAGCGGATTGAAGAACTCGCATTTGAAGAGAAGATCGGCCTTGATGCCATGCGCTTTGGAGAACTTCTCCGCGCGAATGACCGGCGTGGAGCCCACCGTTTCCAGGATCGAGCCGTAGATTCGTCCGCGCGGGCCATCGACCGCAACGCCGCCTTCGAGTTTCACTGTATCGGCCATGTCATCGCCTCCGTGATTTTTGAGGCTGGATGTTCGGTCAAACGACGCGGGCTGGCAACTAAAGGGTGATGTCAGCCAATTACACCGGTCACAGCTGCTCTTGCTGCCAGTGCCGGGCTCATCAGGTGGGTGCGGCCGCCGCGGCCCTGCCGGCCTTCGAAGTTGCGGTTCGAAGTGGAGGCACAGCGCTCGCCGGGCGCGAGGATGTCCGGGTTCATGCCCAGGCACATGGAGCAGCCGGGTTCGCGCCATTCAAAGCCGGCTTCGGCGAACACGGCGTCCAGCCCTTCGGCCTCGGCCTGCGCGCGGACAAGGCCGGAGCCGGGCACGATCATCGCGCGGACACCATCTGCGACCTGCGCGCCCTTCGCGATTTCAGCGACAGCGCGCAGATCCTCGATCCGGCTGTTTGTGCAAGAGCCGATGAAGACGCGCTGCACGGGCGTTCCAGCCATCGGTGCGCCGCCCTCAAGGCCCATATAGTCGAGCGCGCGTTCGCAGGCGGCGCGCTTCACGGGATCTGTAAAATCGTCCGGTGCCGGAATGTTGGCCGAGAGGGGGATCGCCTGCTCGGGGCTGGTGCCCCATGTGACGGTCGGCTCGACGTCTTCAGCGCGGATTTCCACGATCGTGTCCCAGTGCGCATCGTCGTCTGAGCGCAGCGTCTCCCAGTAGCGCTGGGCCATTTCCCAGGCTCCGCCCTTTGGCGCGGCAGGCCGGCCTTTCATGTATTCAAACGTCTTCTCATCCGGCGCGACGAGCCCGGCCCGGGCTCCGCCCTCGATCGAGAGATTGCAGAGCGTCATGCGCCCTTCCATGGACAGCGCTTCGATGGCTTCGCCGCGATACTCCATGACATAGCCGGTGCCGCCCGCCGTGCCGATCTCTGCGATGAGATGCAGCGCAAGGTCTTTCGCCGTGACGCCATCCGGCAGCTTGCCGGTAACCTCGATGGCCATGTTTTTCATCTTGCGCGCGCGCAGCGTCTGCGTCGCAAGGACGTGCTCGACCTCGGAGGTGCCGATGCCATGGGCGAGCGCGCCGAAGGCCCCGTGCGTGGAGGTGTGGCTGTCGCCGCAGACAATGGTCATGCCCGGCTGGGTGCGGCCCTGTTCCGGCCCGACAACATGGACGATGCCGTTTCGCAGATCGCCCATCGGGAAGAATTCGATGCCGTGTTCGGCGACGTTTCGGGTGAGGGTTTCGAGCTGGTTGCGGGCGTCGGCGTCATGCACCCCGGCCATGCCGAGCGCCTGACCCTCGGTCGGCGTGTTGTGATCGGCCACGGCGAGGGTGAGATCGGGCCGGCGGACAGGACGACCCGCCGCTTTCAGCCCGGCAAAAGCCTGCGGGGTCGTCACCTCATGGATCAGGTGGAGATCGATATAGAGAAGGCTTTCCCCGCTCGTAGCGTCGCTGTGCGCGAGGTGGGCCTCCCAGATCTTGTCGTAAAGCGTCTTGCCGGTCATTCACGTCTCCTGAAGGCGGGGAAATGACATTGCCGGGCGGGCGGGGCAAGAGGCGGGATCGCCGCGTGGGCCTGCGCCGGGCAAGAAAAAAAGCGCGCCCCGATGAAGGAGACGCGCTCTTTGTCTGGTCTGCGCCGGAAAGACTAGTCCTCGGAAGGGGCCTCAGTCTCGGCAGCAGCAGCTTCTGCTTCGGCCGCGGCGGCTTCAGCAGCAGCCGCTTCAGCTTTCGCTTTTGCAGCCGTTTCGCGGTCAGCGGCGGCTTTTTCCTTGCGCGCGAGCTTTTCAGCCGCTTTCTGGCGCTTGCGCTCGGTCTTGGAGACAGCGATTTCAACCGTTTCCATGCCGTGGCCAGTGGTCCGCTCGGCGATCCGGGCAGATTTACCGCGGCGATCGCGCAGATAGTAAAGCTTGGCCCGGCGGACGCGGCCCTTACGCTTAACTTCGATGCTTTCAATCATTGGCGAGACGACAGGGAAAACCCGCTCGACGCCTTCACCGAAAGAGATTTTGCGGACCGTGAAGCTCTCGTTCAGGCCCTTGCCGGAGCGCGCGATGCAGACACCTTCATAGCGCTGAACGCGCTCGCGCTCGCCTTCCTTGATCCGCACGTTCACAGCGAGGGTATCGCCCGGCGAAAACTCAGGAATGCTCTTGCCTTCAGTGACGCGTGCCACTTCGTCGGCTTCTAATTGTTCAATCACGTTCATCGTCCGTCTCCGACGCTCGAAACTCTTGCCCATGAGGGTAAGCGGCCCATAAATCGGGGCGGCGCTGTTTTGTCAACAACTCACTGCGGCTGCGACGCCATTGCGCAATCGCCTTGTGATCACCGGACAAAAGCACCTCCGGCGTGCCCTTGCCTTCCCACTCACGCGGCAGGGTGTAGTGCGGATACTCAAGAAGGCCGGATTCGAAGCTCTCATCCTCGATTGAAGCCTGATTTCCGGCCACGCCCGGCAACAGCCGCACGCATGATTCAATCAGCGCCTGAGCCGCGACTTCCCCGCCGGCCAGCACGAAATCGCCGATCGAGACCTCTTCAAGGTTCCGCGCCTCGATCACGCGCTCATCAAGGCCCTCAAACCGGCCACACAGGATCACCGCGCCGGGACCGCTCGCAATCTCCCGCGCCCGCGCCTGCGTCAGCGGTTTTCCGCGCGGGGACATGTAGAAGCGTGGCCGACCATCATCGGGCAGGCTGTCGATGGCCTCGGCGGTCACATCGGCCCGCATCACTAGGCCCGCACCGCCGCCAGCCGGGGAATCATCGACCTTGCGATGCTTTCCGAGGCCGAAGGCGCGCAGGTCCACGGTTTCAAGCGACCAAAGCCCTTCAGTCCGCGCGCGCTCAATGATGGAGACACCAAGCGGGCCGGGAAAAGCCTCCGGAAAGAGAGTTAGG
>JBCBTR010000144.1:0-4770 GCA_039818545.1 Pseudomonadota bacterium | reverse complement strand
GAGATCGAAATCCCAGCCATTCACATTGTCCTTGCCGATCAGCTTGGCCTCGTAGGCCTCCTTGACGGCGGCTTCCAGCGCATGGCGCTCGGCGATGTATTCGCCGCGAATGTAGACATAGCACTCATGCGCCCGCATCGCGCGGCTGGCGACCATGCAGCCTTCGATCAGCAGGTGCGGATCATGGCGCATGATCTCACGGTCCTTGCAGGTGCCGGGCTCGGACTCGTCGGCATTGACGACGAGATAGTGGCGGCGCTCGCGCACTTCCTTCGGCATGAAGGTCCACTTGAGGCCGGTCGGGAAGCCGGCTCCGCCACGTCCGCGCAGGCCGGATGCCTTGATCTGGTCGCAGATCCAGTCCGGGCCCTGCTCCAGCATTTCGCGCGTCATGTTCCATGCGCCGCGCTGCTTTGCAGCCTCAAGGCCCGGCGAGTGCCGACCGTAGAGATTGGTGAAGATGCGGTCTTTATCAGCGAGCATTATTTATCAGCCTTATCCGGTTTGGACTTCGCGTCCTCGGGGGCGCGTTCTTCGCGCTCGGTATTCGTCGCTGGCTTCTTGTCCGGAACAGCCTTCGCTTCGGGGGCTGGCTCGGCCGAGCTCGCAAGATTTGGAAGCGTAATCGCAGACGCCAGCGATCCGTCAAAAAGGGTTTCGTCGGTCAGCACAGTGGTCCCGCCAAGCGGCGCGCTGTTTACGCGGTCAACCTGCGGGCCGGGCGATACGTCCGCGCCATTGCGGAAGCGGTCGATGAGTTCACCGAAGGATGTCTCGGTCAGATCTTCGTAGTAGTCATCATTGATCTGAACCATTGGCGCGTTCACGCAAGCCCCGAGACACTCAACCTCTTCCCATGACAGCTTGCCGTCATCGGTGACAAACATCTTCGGGCCGATCTTGCTTTCGCAGACCTCCTTCAAATCGTTCGCACCCCGCAGCATGCAGGGCGTGGTCCCGCAAAGCTGGATGTGATGACGGCCGACCGGCTGAAGCCTGAACATCGTGTAGAAGGTCGCGACTTCGTAGACGCGGATATACGCCATTTCGAGACGGTCAGCGACTTCGCGCATGGCAGGCTCGGACAGCCAGCCATCATTGTCTTTCTGCGCCAGCCACAGCAGCGGAATGACGCCCGAGCGTTTCTTGTCTTCCGGATACTTGGAGAGCCAGAACTCGATTTTCGGTTCAGTCTCGGCCTTGAACGCGAACGTATCGCCGCCCGCATCAATATCGAATCGTCTGACGGCCATCAGGCACCCTCCGCCTTTGGCAGTTTCAACTGGCCATCATCTGCGATCCCCCAGAAGGGATTGAACGCGACTTCCCATGCATTGCCTTCAGGGTCTGCGAAATAGCCGGAATATCCACCCCAGAACGCCTTGTGCGGGGCCTTGGTGATGGTCGCGCCGTCGGCCGCCTCAAGCGCGGCAAAGATCGCATCGACTTCCGCCTCGCTGCGGGCGTTAAACGCCAGCGCAACGCCCTTAAAGCCTGATTGCTCACCCAGTGGCTGCCCGGCATCGTCTGCGAGCTTGTCATTCTCCCACAGGCCAAACACGAAGCCGCCCATGTCGAACATGGTGATGCCTTCGGGGCCGAAGTTCTGAAAGCCCAGTACATCGGTGTACCAGGCCGTCATTGCAGCCCGATCTTTCACGCCGAGCGTGATGATGCTCATGCGGTGCTCAGGAAAAGCAGCCATTAGCGGTCAATCTCCCCGAACACGATATCGATGGAGCCGAGGATCGCGGAGGCATCTGCCAGCATGTGCCCCCTACAGAGGTGATCCATGGCGTTGAGATGCGGGAAGCCAGGCGCGCGCAGTTTCACGCGGTAAGGCCGGTTGCCACCCTCGGAGACCAGATAGACGCCGAACTCGCCCTTAGGTGCTTCAACGGCCGCATAGACTTCGCCCTCGGGCACGTGGAAGCCTTCGGTATAGAGTTTGAAATGGTGGATCAGCGCTTCCATGGAGCGCTTCATTTCACTCCGGCGCGGCGGCGCGACCTTGGAATTGGAAGCCAGCACTTCGCCCGGCTCCAGCATCTCGATGCACTGCTTCATGATCGAGCAGCTCTCATACATCTCATCGAGCCGGCAAACATATCGGTCGTAACAATCGCCCTTGTTGCCAACAGGAATCTTGAAATCGAGATCATTGTAAATCTCGTAGGGCTGCGACCGGCGCAGATCCCATGCGAGGCCAGCGCATCGCACCAGAACTCCGGAAAATCCCCAGTCCATGATCGTGCGCTGGTCTATAACGCCAATATCCACCATGCGCTGCTTGACGATGCGGTTTTCAGAAACCAGCCGCTCGATCTTCTTCAGCTTGGCGGGAAACTCCTCGCACCAGACCCAGATGTCGTCGATCAGGTCCTGCGGAAGATCCTGATGGACGCCGCCCGGCCGGAAATAAGCCGAGTGCATACGGCTGCCGCAGGCGCGCTCATAAAAGACCATCAGCTTTTCGCGCTCTTCGAACGCCCATGTGATGGGGGTCAACGCGCCGACGTCGAGAATTTGAGACCCGAGATTCATCAGGTGGTTCAGGATCCGGCCAATCTCGCTGTACAGGACGCGGATGACGCTTGCGCGCGGCGGGATCTCTATGTCGACCAGCTTCTCAATCGCCAGGCACCAGGCATGCTCCTGATTCATCGGCGAGACGTAATCGAGCCGATCGAAATATGGCAGCCCCTGAAGATAGGTCTTGTATTCGAGCAGCTTCTCGGTGCCGCGGTGAAGCAGGCCGATATGGCAGTCGATCCGGTCCACGATCTCACCGTCGAGATCCATGATCATCCGCAGCACGCCGTGCGCCGCTGGATGCTGCGGGCCGAAATTCAGTGTGAACTTGCGATCGTCCTGATCTTGCGCGCCGTCAGCCATCGCTTGGCGCCTCCTCAGCTTTTTCATCACCGGGAATGACGGCCGTCATGCCTTCCCACGGCGAGAGGAAATCAAAGTTACGGTATTCCTGAACCAGCTCGACGGGCTCGTAGACCACACGCTTTTCAAGGTCGTCGTAACGGACCTCGACATGACCGGTCAGCGGGAAATCCTTGCGCAGCGGGTGTCCTTCGAAGCCGTAATCGGTCAGCAGACGGCGCAGGTCCGGGTGGCCGGCAAACTTGATGCCGTACATGTCGAAGGCTTCCCGCTCGAACCAGTCGGCACACGAAAAGAGTTCCACCGATGTCGGCACCGGGGTCTCTTCGTCGGTTTCGATCTTCACGCGAACACGCTGGTTCATGCGCATCGACAGGAAGTGGTAGACGACCTCGAACCGGTTGGTGCGCTCGGGATAGTCCACGCCGCAGATATCGATCAGCGTCTCGAACAGGCACTGGCTGTCATCGCGCAGGAATTTCAGCACATCGTCGATCTGGTCGCGCTCGGCATGCAGGGTGAGCTCGCCCATTGAGAGTGATGTTGATTTCACAGCATCGGGAAGCGCGCTGGTGATGTGCGCAATCAGGTCTTCGAAGTCTTCGGCAGTGGTCATCATGCTAGCGCTCGATCGATCCTTCGCGCCGGATCTTTTTCTGAAGCTGAAGCAGTCCGTAGACGAGGGCTTCGGCGGTCGGAGGGCATCCGGGAACGTAGATGTCCACCGGGACGATCCGGTCACAGCCGCGCACGACCGAATAGCTGTAGTGATAGTACCCGCCGCCATTGGCGCAGGAGCCCATGGAGACGACGTAACGCGGCTCAGGCATCTGATCATAGACCTTGCGCAGCGCGGGGGCCATCTTGTTGGTCAGCGTGCCGGCAACGATCATGACGTCGGACTGGCGCGGGCTGCCGCGCGGGGCCATGCCGAAGCGCTCAAGGTCATAGCGCGGGTTGCCGGCCTGCATCATCTCGACGGCGCAACAGGCGAGCCCGAACGTCATCCACATCAGGGAGCCGGTCCGCGCCCATGCGATTAAGTCATCGGCACCCGCTGTGAAGTACCCCTTGTCCGCCAGCTGGTCAGACAATCCAGCAAAGAAAGGGTCGTCCGCGCGGATATCATGCCCCCCCTCCACACCAGCACGGCCGGCACCGAGCGCGTAGGGTTTGAATCCATCTTCAGCCATGCCCTACTCCCACTCAAGCGCGCCGCGGCGCCATTCGTAGACGAACCCAATGGTCAGCACGCCAAGGAAAACAACCATGGACCAGAAGCCAAAAACGCCAATCGTTCCAAGGCTGACAGCCCATGGGAACAGGAAGGCGACCTCAAGATCGAAGATGATGAAGAGAATGGCGACGAGGTAGAAACGGATGTCGAATTTCATCCGGGCATCGTCGAATGCCGCGAACCCACATTCATAGGCTGAATTCTTCTCCGGATCGGGATTTGACGGCGCGAGCAGCGTCGAGCCAACAATGAAAAGACCGGAGATTACGGCACCAATGCCGAGGAAAAACACTACCGGCAGGTAGTCCAACGCCAGACGTTCAAATTCTGTCATGGCCTCAATCCTCTTCGTCATATGAGACTGCGCTCGGTTTAGCCGCTTTCGGGTACGGTGCAACCATCTGACAGACATAATAGCTTCATCCGTGAAGACTTCATGCAGTGGAGATGCGGCGCTGCGTCACGGCAGGCATTTGTCGCAGTCTTGACCGGGCGCGCTGCGGCGACCATCGAGGAAACTGTCTTGATTGGCGGAGGGCATGAGATGCGGCTGGGCGTTTGTTATTATCCTGAGCACTGGCCTCAATCAGAATGGCGAAACGACGCCCGCCGAATGGCGGATATCGGCCTCAGCCTTG
>JBCBTR010000143.1:0-4791 GCA_039818545.1 Pseudomonadota bacterium | reverse complement strand
CAAAGCCGAAGCGCTCGATCAGAGTCGGGTCCTCCTGCCGGCCAAGCAGCATCATCGCGCCGAAGCCGCCGACAGCGGCCACGAGCATGGCGAGAATGGCGAGCCGTGGCAGCCGGTAGAAGAGCGTGCGCATGCTGGCGCTACCCTTCGTTCATCACATCTGCGACCGGCCCGTGGCTGGTCTCGACCGCCTGACCGGGCGCGATGCGCTGCACGCCTTCAACGATCACGTGATCACCTGCGATCAGCGACCCGCGGACATAGGCGCGTTCGTTCTCTGAATGCACGATCTCGACGAGGCGCTGCTCGGCAACATGACCAGAGGCCTCCGGCTCTGCGACGTAGACCGCCCACAGACCTCTTGAAGCTTCGGTCAGGGACGCCAGCGGCACCCATGTGCCGCGTTCGCCAAGGTCACGGCTCAAGCCGATGCGGACAACTGTGCCGACGGGCGTCTGTTTTGCGTCTTCAATATCGAAGAGGGTGGTGACGGTGCGTTCCCCGGCTCCGATGACACCGGTCGTTGCCCGCAGCACGGCGTCAATGTCGCCCTGTGCTGAGACAAGCTGATAGGTCGCTCCGGTCTTCAATGATGCGGCGAGTTCGGCGGGCAGGCCAATCCGGGCCTCAAGGGCACCGATTTCGACAAGTTCGAGGATCGGCGTGCCGGGGCTCGCAATTGCGCCTTCGTCCGACATCCGGCTGGTCACCATGCCCGCGAAGGGGGCGGTGATGCGAGCGAGATCTATCTCGACGCGGAGCGTGTCGGCCTGCGCCTTGGCGGCCTCAATTCGGGAGAAGGCGGTTGCGGCCTGCGCTTCGACCTCATCGACCGCCTGTTGCGAAACATGGCCGCGGTTTTTCAGCGTTTGCTGACGATCCACGGTGGCGCGAGCGAGGCGGTAGGAAGCGCGGGCTTCTTCGACGACGGCTTCAGCCGAAGCGAGGCGGGCTTCGAGCGAGCGTGTATCCAGTCGTGCAAGCGATTGCCCGGTTTCGACCGTGTCGCCGATATCGGCTTCGATACTGGCGATCCGGCCACCAGTCTGGAAGCCGAGTGCGCTGGTCCGTCTGGCCGTGACCAGTCCGCTGAACTTCTCCTCAAGCGTGAAACTGTCCTGAAGGCTCACCGTCTGAGTGCGGACCTGAATTGGAACAGGGTCGGTGCGTATGACCTGCGGGCCTTCGGTGGACCGCTGCGACAGGGCGAAGGCGGCAAGGCCAGCGACGACAATCGCCATGACGATCAGGAAGACGATGGCCTTGCGCGCGCTCGGCCGTTTTTCGCGGGTGTTGGTTTCGTGCGCCATATCAGGCCTCCAGTCCGCGGATAAGTAGATCGGAATGGTAATCAATAAAGGCGTCCCGATCCTGTGGCGGCTCGTGCGGCATGGCCGGGAAGTCGCTTATGTGGGACATCATCATTGCCAGGCCATGGCAGGAAGCCCACAGCGCCTTGGCGGCTTCGTCCGGCTTCAGCTCCGCGCGGAAATGGCCGGCATAAATGCCTTCCTTCACAAGCTCTGACAGATACTGGAAGGCGCGGCCCTTGTTCGACGCGTGGTGATCGGCTGGCTCGGTTTCGTTGTGCTCTTCGGTGTCGGCCTCGATGCTGGAAAAGGCCGCTGCATAATGGTGCGGTTTTTCCAATGCCGTCCTGACATAGGTGGCAAGGCAGCTTCGGGCGCGGGCCGGATAGGCTTCTGTCGAGGATCTCTGATCGTCGATCTTGCCAAGGATGCGTTCGAAAAAGGCTTCTTTCAGCTCGTCGACGAGTTCGTTTTTCGAGCCGAAATACTTGTAGATCGCGGCGGGCGAGTAGTCGATTTCGTCGGCCAGACGGCGAATGGAGAGCCCGGCTTCGCCTTCCACGGCGAATACGCGTTCCGCTGCGCTCAGAATCGCTTCGCGGACGCGGCGACGGCGGCGTTCGGCGGGGCTGGCCTCTAACGTATGGGACGTGTCCATGATCCGGACTCCTGTTCAGGACGTTATATGGCGCAACAAGATGCGTTTGAAAAGTGAACGGTGTTAAATTTTTGGAGTCTGCAACCCTGCGTCGCGGTTCATTTGCTGCAGGATGCGCGTTATGCAGAGCCATGACACAGAGATTCCCACCTGCACCATCTGCGCCAAACGCCCTGCAACCGACGCGTCCGAGCGGCGATGCGCGCGCATTGCTGGCCCTGAGACGGTCGGCCGGGACGCGCATGTTGACCGGGCCGGGACCGTCGGCCGACGAAGTTGACGAATTGCTGAAGATCGCGGCGCGGGTGCCGGATCATCGCAAGCTTGAGCCGTGGCGGTTCATCGTCTTCGAAGGCGAAGCGAGGGCTGCCTTCAGCGAGAAGATCGCTGCCATTCATGCCGGTCAGACGCCTGATGTGCCGGAGACGGATCTTGAGGAAGATCGTGGCCGACTTCTCAGAGCGCCTGTTGTCATTGCCGTCATTTCGTCTCCGAATGTCGGTCACAAGACGCCCGTCTGGGAGCAGGAGCTGTCATGCGGGGCGGTGTGTTACAATCTCCTTCTTGCGGCGAATGCGGCTGGCTGGGCCGGGTGCTGGCTGACCGAGTGGATCGCGTTTGATCCCGATGTGGCCAGCTTGCTTGGCCTTGCCGAAACCGAACGTGTGGCGGGCTTCATTTATCTCGGCACCGCGACGGGCCGTCCGCCAGAACGCCCGCGTCCGGCCATCGAAGACAAAGCCACGCGCTGGACCGGCTGAGCCTCAGCCGCGCCCGCGATAGGGGGCAACGCCCGTGTCCGGGACGTGCAGCTCATCGGGCGGGGTGCCGGTCTGCCAGAACACGTCGATCGGGATGCCGCCGCGCGGATACCAGTAGCCGGAGATCCGCAGCCAGCGCGGCTCCGTGATCTGGGCCACGCGCTTGCCGATGGTCACGGTGCAGTCCTCATGGAACGCCCCGTGATTGCGGAAACTTGTGAGGAAGAGTTTCAGGCTCTTGCTCTCGACCAGCCAGTCAGCGGGCGCGTAGTCGATGACGAGGTGGGCAAAATCCGGCTGGCCGGTCACCGGGCAGATCGAGGTGAATTCCGGCGCGACGAAGCGGGTGAGGTAAAGCGTGTCGGCGTGCGGATTCGGCACACGCTCCAGCAAAGCCTCTTCCGGCGTGGCAGGTGTTTCGGACTGGCGACCGAGCTGGTCGAGGGACGAGTAGGTGGATTTGTCTGACATGGGTTTAACCGGGCGTGATGGCGGGCGCGACGCTGCCTTCGACGCTCATATAGATGTAGAGCGCATAGGCACCGAGCATGACCGCGCCTTCCCAGCGGGCGATCTTGCGGCTTGTAAAGGCAAAGATCAGCAGCAGGAAGACGGATAGGACAAGCGCGCCGATATGCTCTGAACTGATCAGCGGCAGCAGCACTTCCGACTGGGCCTCGGGCCGGGCCTCGCCATAGCCGTAGCCACGCGCAGCCGTTTGCGGCGCAAGCACCGAGAAGGGATGCACGATCGCGGTGATACCCATGATGCCGAGAATGTTGAAAATGTTGGAGCCGATAATGTTGCCGAGCGCGACGTCCGACTTGCCGCGAAGGGCGGACACGGCAGAGGTTGCAAGCTCTGGCAGGCTGGTGCCGATGGCAACGACGGTAAGGCCAACGAGCGTCTCTGAGACGCCGAAGTCGCGGGCGATATCCACGCCGCCGGTGACCAGGTAACGCGCGCCGAAGATGACGGCGGCGACGCCAAACAGCGCCATGGGAATGGCAATGATAATCGGGTCATGCGTCTCGACAGTGGCCGCTTCGTCGGCGTGCAGGGCCCCGGTTTCATTGCCGCTTGAGCGGTCGAAGACGATGGAAAAGATCAGGTAGACGACCAGCACGCTGACGAGCCCGATCCCGACATTGCGCGTGAACATGTCGAACCAGATCAGCGCGCAGAAGACGACCGTGACCAGGATCATGAAGACCGTGTCGCGGGTGAGCGCCTTTGGATTCGTGATGATCGGGCTGAGCAGGGCCGCGACCCCCAGCACAAGCAGTACATTGGCGACATTGGAGCCAACGACATTGCCGACCGCAATGCCCACGGCATCGGTCTCAATCGCGCGCAGGCTGGTCACGAGCTCGGGCACGGAGGTGCCGAACCCGACCAGCGTCAGGCCGATAATCAGCTCCGAAATGCCAAAGGTGCGGGCAATGCTGACAGAGCCGCGCACCAGCGCCTCGCCGCCAATGAAGAGCAGCGCGAAACCCGCGATAATCAGCACATATGTCATCATGGAAAGGCTCTCCGCCACGTTGCGATCCTTATGGCAAGTCTGAGGGGGTTCGCCAACGGATCAAGTGTAGGCGGGGTTTTGTAATGCTCGGGGTGGAGTCTTTTGTTTTGCTCGCGGCTGTTTCGCGCTGACGCGCGAGCCGCTGCGCCTGCGCCTTGCTTGTGTTCGCTGCGCTCATGCTGACTGAGGGATCGGGGCTGTTGTCCTCCTATCTTCCAATTTCTCCACCTGCGTCACCCTCGATGATCGCCAGCTCATCTGGGGGCCCAGCTCTGGAGCCATCACGGCTTACTGAGCATGGGAATACCTCCAGAGATGGGCCCTCAGACCGCTGCGCGGTCGAGGGTGACGCGGGACGGTGGGGTGTGTGCGTGTGTCCGGCCCGCCTGCCAGCGTCCGGTTGAGATGAAGAGCCCGTGCGGAGACGGCGTTACGCCTCGCTGAAAGAATGAATGCGATGTTCGGCGCAAGCCGTCCCCGCACGCCGCGGTGTTTCGCGCTGTCCCGCCGGGCCTCGGCCTTGGCCTGTGCTTTGTT
>JBCBTR010000142.1:0-5116 GCA_039818545.1 Pseudomonadota bacterium | reverse complement strand
GGCCCGCCACCCGCCGGCCCGCCCTCAATCCGGCAGCCCACAATCTCCAGCGACCCATGCACCGCCGCAATCGCCCCGGCCAACGCCTCCCGCCGGTACTGCGCCTGCACCGGCAACGGGCCCGCCCTGCTGCGGGCTGGCGCGCTCGCAACCGAAGAGATCGAGGCCGTATCCGGCACACTGCGACGGCCCGGCTCTGACCCGCAGGCCCCCTCTTCACCCGGGCAACTGCTACGGCACTATGCCCCGAAGGCGGCGTTGCGCCTGAACGCGGCCGCCCCTGCAGAGGATGAAGCGTTTCTCGGCTTCGGGCCGGGCGATGCCACGCTGAATCTCTCGGAGAGCGCGAACCTGCGCGAGGCAGCCGCCAATCTCTTTGCAATGCTGAGAACGCTGGACAGCGGCCATGACGGGATTGCTGTCGCGCCGATCCCATCGACCGGTCTTGGCGAAGCGATCAACGACCGGCTGAGACGCGCCGCACAGCGCTGAAATCAGCTGACCAGTTCGACGCGGTTACGACCACTGCGTTTGGCAGAAATAAGCGCTGCATCTGCCTCGTCGAGCGCCTGATAAAGGTCGGACTCCTTGTCCAGCACAGCCACCCCGAAGCTTGCCGTGATCCGTGTCTCGACACGTCCATCGCTGACTTTGGTCGCCGCGATACGATTGCGCAGACGCTGGGACACGGCATCTGCCTGCTCCGGCGTCACATCGCTCAGCAGCACGACAAACTCTTCCCCGCCCCATCGGCCGAGCCGGTCGAACGGGCCGCGCAGTTCGGAGTGCGCGATTTCAGCGATCTCACGCAAAACGCGGTCGCCAAATGTGTGGCCGAGCTTGTCGTTGACCTGCTTGAAATAGTCGAGATCGAAAATGATCAGCCCCGCCGTGCCGCCCGAACGCTGCATCCGTTCGAGCGTTTCCATGGCGTGGCGCTTGAAGAACCGGCGGTTCAGCAGGCCCGTCAACGGATCGGTGGCCGCAAGGCGCTTCAGGAGACGCTGGTTCACACGCAGCTTGAAATCATGCTGGGCGGCGAGAATAGCCGTCGGGAAGGCAACGCCAGCCGATACGATGAAATTGGTCACGAGGAATTGCTCAGGATCGGTCGGCACGCCGAGCCGGTACATCAGCCCCGCGAAGATGAAGCACAGGCAAAGCGCCGTCGTCGCCACGAAACAGAAGAAGGTGAGCGCATCCCACGGCGTTGCCGGGGCCTCTGCAGCATCATCGTTTTCATAAGTCATGCGCGGAACCTAGCCGACACTCGCCAATATCCTGCCAAGATCTGCTGCGAGCCCGACGCGTTCCGTTAACCATACAGAAAGACACCCCGCCGCGTTTCAACTTTGTTGGCGCTGGGCTAACCTTCCCGCATGAACAAGCATGTCCCGCCACCCCTGCCCGCAGCCTTTCTGGAGGCTGCGAAAAGCGCGCTCGGCCCGTCCGGCTGGAGCGAGGATGCAGATGCGCTGAGCGCCGTCTCGACGCCATGGCGCGGGCTCTATGCCGGCGAGACACCGTTTCTTGCCAGGCCCGCCTCAACCGAGGATACCGCCGCGCTGGTCCGCCTGTGCGCCGCCCATGGCGTCGCGATCACGCCTCAGGGTGGCAATACCGGCCTTGTGGATGCGGGCACGCCGCATGGCGAGATTTGCGTGTCGATGACGCGGATGCGGGCCGTGCGCGCGGTGGACGGGTTCAACAACTCCCTCACCATCGAAGCCGGCGCACCGCTGGTCGAAGCCCAGACCGCAGCCGACGAGGCCGACCGGTTTTTTCCCCTGTCGCTCGGTTCTGAAGGCACGGCGACGATTGGCGGCCTGATCTCCACCAATGCCGGCGGTGTGGCGGTGCTGCGCTACGGCATGATGCGAGACCTGCTTCTCGGCCTCGAAGTCGTCCTGCCGGATGGCGAGATCTGGGACGGCCTGTCGGGCCTCAGAAAAAACAATACCGGCTACGACCTCAAACATGTCTTCGCCGGCGCCGAGGGCACGCTCGGGATCATCACCGCCGCCACGCTGAAACTCTTCCCGAAGACCGCGCGCGCTTCGGCCTGGATCACCTGTAACACCGCTGAAGACGTCGTCGCCCTGCTCGCCCATGTCCGCGCCAGTGTCGGAGACACGGTCACGAGCTTCGAGATCATCCCGGCCAGCGCCATCCGCATGGTTCAGCTCGACATGCCCAATGTCCGCGATCCGAACCCGTCCGATGCCCCGTGGCGCGTCCTGTGCGAAGTCTCCATGGCGCGCGAGGATCAGGCGCGGGACAATCTCGAGACTGCTCTGGCCGATGCGCTGGAGTCCGGGCTCGCCGCAGATGCCGTGATCGCGAACAGCCTGTCGGACGCCAATGATTTCTGGACCATCCGGGAATCCATCCCGCTCTCGAAGCGCGCCTTCGGAGCCGCGATCAATCATGATGTCTCCGTGCCGGTGTCCCGGATTCCGGACTTCCTCAAGACCGCCGAAGCAGCGGTCCTGGAGATCGACCCATCCGCGGAGATCGTCGCCTTCGGCCATGTCGGCGATGGCAACCTGCACTATTCCGCCTGCGAGCCCGCCGATGTCAAAAACGGCGCGCTGATGGCGCGTGCGCCGGAGATTACCGCCGCTGTTCACGCACAGGCCATGGCCCATGGCGGCTCGATTTCTGCCGAACATGGCGTCGGACGCCTGAAGCGCGATGAGTTAGCTGAAATCCGGCCCAAGGCAGCGACCCGCGCCATGCGCGCAATCAAACAGGCCCTCGACCCTCAGAACATCATGAATCCGGGCAGGGTCGTGTCCGTGGACTAATCCGGATTGGGTTTCGCTAGCGCGCTATGTCGGCTTCAGGTCAGAAGCGGACACTAGCCATTCAATGTCGGCACTCGTGACTTGATCACCGCTCGAATGCTAACAACGAACCCAGCGAGCATGCCCAACAGTGCGCCCAGATAGCTGAAATTGTGCATTGTGCCTGCACGTGCGAACGCAACCGGGTCATTCAGCTCAGCGCCATTGCTCCAGGACGGAAGGTTGTCGGCTGAGATTGTTACAAAGCTGACTGCCAGGGCGACAAGCCCGATGCCAAGCGTGACAAGGAGTACGATCACTGCACTAAGGAGATAAGTCCGCACAAACGCGCCCACTCCATTTGCGAAAGCACAAATCAGCAGGATCGGCACACCAACTAGGCTGCCCATCCACCAGCTGGCGTTCCAACCAACCCAGCTAGCTCCAAGTCTGTTGTGGAACTCCAAGGGAATCACGAATTGCTGAAATTTGAACTCATGAAAGTAGTCCGGAGCGACCGCATATGAGATTTGGTTGTGAAAGGCTCCGTAAGCTCCCGCGAGAATGCTCGCAGCTACAAGGAGAAAAGGTGCCAGTAGTAGTTTCATTGTTCGACCACAGCGTATGTAAGCACGCCAGCTAACGTTCGCTCCGACGCCAAAACAAACATTAAAACCAGCCCTAAGGCCGGTCCGGATCTTCCACGCCGCCCTTCAGAATAAACCGCCGGTCGCAATATCCGCACTCGACGAAATCCTCGTCGCCCATCTCATACCAGACCATCGGATGCCCAAGCGCCCCGCCGCCCCCATCGCAGGAGACCTTGCGGGTGTCCACGAGGATCACTTCAGGCGGGGGAACGGGCGTGGTCTGGTCGGTCATGGTCGGCGCTCTTCGGCGAAACAGATCGGCCTAGTAGGAGAGTCTCCGCCGGGTCGTCAATGTGTTGTGCTAGGCGCAGCTGCGAACACCACCTATATCCACAGGCAATGAACGACTCACCCCTTCCCGACTACGCCATCGAGGTCACCGGCCTCGATAAAGTCTATGCCGCTTCCGGAAAGATGCCGGAAAAGCGCGCCCTGAAAGGCATCGACCTGAAAATCCCGCGCGGCTCGATGTTTGGCCTCCTCGGGCCGAACGGGGCGGGCAAGTCGACCTTCATCAATATTCTCGCCGGGCTGGTCGTGAAGACCGGCGGCGAAGCGAAGATCTGGGGCATGGATATCGATGAGCACCCGCGCGAGAGCCGGGCCGCCATCGGCGTCGTGAATCAGGAAATCACGATGGACCCGTTCTTCACGCCGCAGGAAGCGCTGGACCTGATGGCCGGCTTTTACGGCGTGCCCAAATCCGAGCGCCGGACCATGGAAATCCTCACCGCTGTCGGCCTCGACGACAAGGCGGACGCCTATGTGCGCCAGCTCTCAGGCGGCATGAAACGCCGGCTGATGGTCGCCAAGGCGCTGGTCCATAACCCGCCGGTCCTGATCCTTGACGAGCCGACCGCAGGCGTCGATGTCGAACTGCGCCGCTCGCTCTGGGAATATGTCCGCGAGTTGCATGCCGCCGGCACGACCATCATCCTGACGACGCACTATCTGGAAGAAGCCGAAGAGCTCTGCGACCAGATCGCGATCGTGAACCATGGCGAGATCATTGCGTCCGAGCCGACGCCGCAGCTGCTCAAGCGCCTCGACCACAAGACGCTGGTCATCGTCCCGCGCGAAGCCCTGAATGCCGTTCCCGCACCGCTGTCTGATATGGACGCCGAAATTCGCGACAGCGGCGAACTGGCAATCACCTTCCGGTCCTCGGAAACCGGCATCGGCCGCCTGCTGGAACGCGTCAGCGAAGCCGGCGTCGGCATCGCCGACCTCGCCACCGAAGAACCCCACCTCGAAGACGTCTTCGTCGCGATGACCTCAGACGCGGCTTAAGGCGTGCCGAAAGCGCGAGGCTATTCAAATCGCTTTTTCGAGAGTTCCATGGCCACCGGCCATCTGAGGGCCCATCTCTGATGCGGTCAGCTGCAAGACCGGAAACACGCACCCACACCCCGCCCCATCCTCATCCTGAGCCTGTCGAAGGATGGCCAAGCCGACGGATCTCTCCCGCCGCCATCCTTCGACAGGCTCAGGATGAGGACCCCAAGGAAACGAAACACAGCGCTTATCCCCACCTTTTCACCCACCGATCCCAGTGCGGGCCGGCAAATCGCACAAACCTTATCCCACCCCTTTGGCGCACAGCTATGATGCTCACATCGCTCCCCATGAAGGGCCGGGTCGGCCGTCCGTCCCCGGGGAGCGGTGTCGCGGTCTGGCGGG
>JBCBTR010000141.1:0-5133 GCA_039818545.1 Pseudomonadota bacterium | reverse complement strand
TCAAGTGGTGTGTCCTTGAAACCGGTGAAGAAGATTTCACTATTCGGCTCGCTGCATGTGACAATTTCAGCCACATCCCAGCTGCCGGCGGTTACCTGTTCAGGCTCGCGATCGCGATATCCACGGGCACCAATTGGCCTCCGGTCGATAAGAACGTGCCTGTGGCCAGATTCTTCGCTAGTAAAAACACGACGGTCCCCACACTGCTTCAGGTCAAAGCTCAAGTTTATCCAGTTTAGCTGAACCTCTTCCAGCAACGTTCCGATTTCCGCATTAGCCGATACTCCCGGCTCTTCGCTCGGACTCCAATTCGTGTCCCTCGGGTCGTATTGACCTGTCGTTAAATGGGTCTGGTCGCGGTTGACGCGCTGGACTGTTAGTACGGGTGTACTTTCCGACGTCGTGTTCCAGTTGACCCTTGCCAAGTACTGATCCGTAGCCGGTCCCCAGCCAGTCATGCGCCAGTTGATGCCGTTGATTTCCTCCGCCTCGATATCCCGTACAAACAGATCCACCACCGCATTCGGTCGCCCGGCGCGCGGATAACGCTGCTCGATCACGGTCGTTTCACCGGCAGCGATTTCGAAGCGGGGGATGATGTCGACCGTGCTTTCGTCGACGCGTGTGTAGGCGAGATAGGTGTCGTCCGGGCTCCACCAGTAGCCGGTGTAACGGCTCATCTCTTCCTGCGCGACGAACTCGGCGACGCCGTAGGAGATGGCGTTTTCCGGTTCGGCGAGCGGCGTCATGCGGGTCTCTTCGCCGCTCTCCAGATTGATCGCGTAAACGGCTCCATCGCGTACAAATGAGACATAGGTGCCGGCCGGGCTGACGCGCGCATCGTACTCGAACGCGTCGGTCTCGGTGAGTTGGCGCGTCGTGGGGCCGGTCTCGGTCAGCGTCACCAGATGCAGGTCTCCGCCGAGTGGCACGAGGATCTGATCGGACCCGCCCCAGTCATAGGAGACAATCCCCTTCGAGCCCGCGATCCGTTTGCGCTCGCGGATGGCTTTTTCCTCTTCGGATAGCTCGACTTCATCGGGCTCCAGCAGTTTGGAGTCGACCAGCATCGACGCGTCGCCGGTCGCCACATCGAACGCCCAGAGATCGAACCGCGCCGCATCGTCCACGCGCGCCTTCAGGAAGGAGACGCGCTGACCGTCCGGCGAATACTTCACCTCTCTCGGGCTTGGGCCGCTGAGAGAGGGGGACGCGAACATGCGCTCAAGCGGGATGGTCGCCATGTCGGGCGCAGGGTCGGTCAATTCTGTCTCCGATTGAGAGATTTGGACAGGGGCGGCGGCGCAAGCCGTGAGGCCGAACGCGAAAGCGGATAGGGCGAGTCTGATCATGGCGAGACCCTAGCTGTCATTGCGCGTATGTCATCTGTCTGACTTTTGAATGATTTGATTTTTGTTCACAATCGTGAAAGGGTTGCCGCAAAGGGAGAGAGAAAATGGGCCGACGCATTTTGATGATTCTGGCGGTGCTCGTCATTGTATTTGGCGGGGCGTTCTGGTGGTTCATGCTGTCGGGCAAGGCCCCGAAGGAGGCTCCCGGCGTGTTCGATATCGCCGAGTGGCGCAGTCTTCTTGCGGAGGATGCCGGCGCGGGCCCGGACGTGGTGCGCTGGCTGGAGGTCGGCAATGACATGGCTCCGAGCTGGGCCGTTCAGGCCGGGCGGTTCTCCGGCGCTGTGCCGATGAGCTACAATGCGATTCAGCTCAGCTGGCCGGATCGCTCTATCCTTGTCGGTGGCGCTGTCGATGCCGAAACCGCCGAAGAGATGCGCCAGACGCCCGAGGCCGGTTTCGATGCGGCAGCTTACGAGACGCTGCTCGCCGCCATGCTCGAGGCCGAGCAGGTGCTGATCACGCATGAGCACCTCGATCATGTCATGGCCATTGCCCGGCATCCCGAGCCGGCGCGTCTGGCACCGAACCTCGTCCTGAACGCGGCCCAGCTTGAGGCGTTGCCGGTCTTTGCACGGGACGGCGCGCTTGCGCCCGAAATCGCTTCGGTCATGCCGGCCGAGCTCAGCGCGCCGACGCGTGTTGCGCCCGGAATTGTGGTCGCGCCGGCGTCCGGTCATACGGCCGGCAGTCAGGTCGTTTTCATCCAGCGTGCAGATGGCGAGGAATACTTGCTAATCGGGGACATTGTCTGGAATGCCAACAATATCGACGATCTGAAGCCGCGTCCGCGCCTGACGCAGATCGTCGTGTTCGATCCGAATGAAGACCGCGCCGCGATTGATCGCCAGATCCGGGCGTTGCACGATTTGAAGCTGTCGGAACCGGATTTGAGTATCGTGCCCGCGCACGACCGGATCTATCTTCAACAACTGGTCGCCGATGGCTTGCTGGCCGCCGGTTGGGAATGAGCTGAAAGACACCTGAAATGACGACACTAATCCGCCCATCGCAGCCATCGGATGCGGCCGCAGCACAGGCTGTTCTTCACGACACGTTCGAGTCGACCTGGGGACCACAAATCACGCCCGAGGCCATGGCTGCCTACAGAGCGGACGACCGGCCGAAGGCGTACTGGGATGAGCGTGGGGCGCACTTCTGGCTCGCGGAAACAGGCGGCGAGGTGGCCGGTCTGGTCGACTGGAAAGGAGACTTCGTGAATGCGCTTCACGTGCGGGCCAGCCATGCGCGCGCCGGGATCGGGTCTATGCTGATGAATCATGCCGAAGCTGCAATTGCAGCGGACGGGTTCGGGGCTGTGAGGCTTGAAACCGATACGTTCAATACGCGCAGCCAGGCCTTCTATGCGGGGCGTGGTTTCGTCGAGGTCGACCGGTATCCGGACCTGGAATGGAACAGCGGACTGACAACGCTTCTCCTGTCCAAGTCGCTGAACCGCTAGGCGGCCTGACGGCGCTGGATCAGCCGCCAGATGATCAGCCCGTAGGCGAGGGCGTTGAACGGGGCCACCGACGGAACCGCCCACCAGCCGACCCAGTTCGGCAGATACAGGTCGGACACGTAAGGTGTGCCGGCGAGATGCACGATCCAGGTGCGCAATACGCACTCCCAGCCATTCAGCGGCAATTGGATCGCGATGATGGCGGACAGGGCGAAGGCGGCCCAGGTCAACCGGTTGAACCGGTTCGTGATGCCACACCAGATCATGTAGATGATGCCGCTGACATTGATGAAGTAGATTGCAGTGTGCGTGGCCTTCACGAGTGCGATCTGGGTGTCGGTATCCATGTAAGCTACAGGTCCTTTGTGCATTGCAGCGCAACGGCGCTTGATCTTGGCCCCGCGCCGGGCCACATCGCGTGCATCTCATCGATTTATCAGAAAGTACGCCGCTATGGCCGGACCCCAATACGTTTACCAGATGCAAGGCCTGACCAAGGCTTATCCAGGTGGCAAGAAAGTCTTCGAGAACATCCATCTTAGCTTCCTGCCGGATGCGAAGATCGGTGTGGTCGGCGTCAACGGCGCGGGTAAGTCGACACTGCTGCGGATCATGGCCGGGCAGGATACCGAGTTTAACGGCGAGGCGCGATCTGCCGATGGCGTAAAAGTCGGCTACCTGCCACAGGAGCCAAAGCTCGATCCGGACAAGAACGTCATTGAGAATATCGAGGCGCACTGCCCGGAAAAGCAGATGCTGGAACAGTTCAACGAGATCTCCACCAAGCTCGGTGAAGAGTACACCGACGAACTGATGGAAGAGATGACGGCGCTGCAGGAAAAGATCGATGCGGCCGATGCGTGGGACATCGACTCCAAGATCGCCATGGCGGCGGAAGCGCTTCGTTGCCCGGATGATTTCGCGGACGTCTCCAAGCTCTCGGGCGGGGAAATCCGCCGGGTCGCGATCTGCGCGCTGCTGCTGTCCAAGCCCGACATGATCCTGATGGATGAGCCGACCAACCACCTCGATGCCGAGACGGTGAACTGGCTGCAGAACTACCTGATCAACTTCCCCGGCTGCGTGATCCTCGTCACCCATGACCGCTACTTCCTTGATGAAATCACGGACTGGATTCTCGAACTCGATCGCGGACGCGGCATTCCATACGAAGGCAACTATTCGGCCTGGGTCGAACAGAAAGCCAAGCGGATGGAGCAGGAGGCTCGCGAGGAAGCCGGCAAGAAACGCACCCTCGCCAAGGAGCTTGAATGGGTCCGCTCCGGCCAGAAAGCGCGTCAGGCGAAATCCAAGGCGCGGATCAACGCCTACGAGGAAATGGCATCGAAAGCCGAGCGCGAGAAAGTTTCCACCGCGCAGATCCGTATTCCCCCGGGGCCGCGTCTTGGCGGCGTCGTGTTGGAGACCGAAAACCTGCGTAAGGGCTTCGGCAACAATCTGCTTATTGAAGACCTGACATTCAAATTGCCGCCCGGCGGCATTGTCGGCGTGATCGGTCCGAACGGCGCGGGTAAGTCCACGCTGTTCAAGATGATCCTTGGTCAGGAAGAGCCTGACTCGGGTTCGCTTCGTGTCGGCGAGACGGTGAAACTTGGCTATGTCGACCAGTCCCGCGATAAGCTCGACGATAAGAAGAATGTCTGGGAGGAAATCTCCGACGGCCTCGACATCATCGAACTTGGCGGGGTGGATGTGCACAGCCGGGCCTATGTCGGCGCGTTCAACTTCAAGGGCTCGGACCAGCAGAAGAAGGTCGGGCTGCTGTCCGGCGGGGAGCGCAACCGCGTGCATCTAGCGAAGATGCTGCGCACCGGCGCGAACCTGCTGCTGCTCGATGAGCCGACCAACGATCTCGACGTGGAAACGCTATCCGCACTGGAAGAGGGTCTTGATGGCTTCCCCGGCTGCGCGGTGATCATCAGCCACGATCGCTGGTTCCTTGATCGCATGGCAACGCATATTCTTGCCTTTGAAGGCGACAGCCATGTCGAATGGTTCGAGGGTGATTTCTCCTCCTATCTGGAAGACAAGAAACGCCGCCTTGGCGAAGATGCGGTGAACCCGAAACGCGTGAAATTCAAGAAGTTCGCGCGGGCTTAGTTTTTGGTTTGCTCGCGGCTGATCCGGGCGCTGCCCGGGCCGCTGCGGCTTGCCTGGTTTGATCCCCGCTTCGCGATGGATCGGGCTCAAGGCTGAGCCTTGCTTGTGTGAGCTGCGCGCAGGCTGACTGCGGGCTTG
>JBCBTR010000140.1:0-5179 GCA_039818545.1 Pseudomonadota bacterium | reverse complement strand
TGAGGGCCCAGCTCTGATGCTCTAAGACTGCGCGAAGGGATGACGCCCGAGATGGGCCCTCAGACGGACTTCGTCCGTCGAGGGTGACGCGCAGCGGCGACGCCGGGATGAGCGGTATCTGAGAGATCATTGACCCCCGCCCTCCACGCGCTCAACATCTCCCAAACAACAAAAAGGGAGGAAACGACAATGGCAGCCACTGGCGGATGCCTTTGCGGCAAAATCAAATATGAGATTGAGGGCGGCCCGGCGGTGACAGCGGTATGTCACTGCACGAGTTGTCAGCGCCAGAGCGGCGCGGCGTTTTCCGTCAATCTGATGATTCAGGAGTCGCAGCTCTCACTGAACGGAGACCTTGAGACCTTCGAGGAAACCGCCGACAGCGGCAACAAGGTGTACCGCCGGTTCTGCAACACCTGCGGATCGCCGATCCTTTCGGCGCTGGAAGGCATGCCCGGCATGGTCGCGATCAAGTCCGGCACGCTCGACGATACGTCCGGTCTTCAGCCTGCGGTTCAGGTCTGGTGCGACAGCAAGCAGGGCTGGGTGCAGATGCCGGACGGTATTCCCACTTTCGCGACGTCGCCGCCTGTGGGGTGAACCAATGGCGCGGTATGACTTCATTGCCGCGTACATGCTCGCGAACCGGAGGAATGGGACCATTTACGTCGGCTCCACATCCGATCTCGTTCAGCGGATGGAGCAGCACAAGTTTGGCAAGGGCGCGGCGTTTGCCGCCGAGCATGGCTGCGACCGGCTCGTCTGGTACCAGCGCTATGAGTCGATGGAGCCTGCGCTCGCACATGAGCGTCGGCTGAAGGGCTGGTTGCGGGATTGGAAGATCAAGCTGATTGAAGAGCGCAATCCGGACTGGAGAGACCTGTCGCTGGAGCCTTTGTTCTAGGCTCCGCTCTCACGTTCCGCCGCCCTTCGACTTGATCGAAGGGCCCATCTCGAAACACATCCGCCAGCGCAGGCCGAAGACGTCAGAGCTGGGCCCTCTGGTCAAGCCAGAGGGCGACGTAGTCGAGGTGTCACGCGATACCAAACAAACGTGCAAAGAACCGCCTTAGAGCGGAATATTATCGTGCTTCTTCTCGGGGTTCTTCACGTCCTTCGTCCGCAGGGTGCGTAGCGCTTTCGCGACGCGGCGGCGGGTGGAGTGCGGCATGATGATGTCGTCGATATAGCCCTTGCGCGCGGCGACGTAGGGGTTTGCGAAATTGTCTTCGTATTCTTTGGTGCGCTCGGCGATCTTGTCTTCGTCGCCAATGTCGGCGCGGTAGATAATCTCCACCGCCCCTTTCGCGCCCATCACGGCGATCTCGGCCGTTGGCCAGGCATAGTTCACATCGCCCCGCAGGTGTTTCGAGCTCATCACGTCATACGCGCCGCCATAGGCTTTGCGGGTGATGACGGTCACTTTCGGAACGGTCGCTTCGGTGAAGGCGAACAGCAGTTTCGCGCCGTGTTTGATGAGGCCGCCATATTCCTGCTTGGTGCCTGGCATGAAGCCCGGCACGTCCACGAAGGTGACGATCGGGATGTTGAAGCAGTCGCAGAAGCGCACGAAGCGCGCGGCCTTGCGGGAGGCGTCGATGTCGAGGACGCCGGCGAGCGTCAT
Source organism: Pseudomonadota bacterium (assembly GCA_039818545.1). Classification (GTDB taxonomy): domain Bacteria; phylum Pseudomonadota; class Alphaproteobacteria; order Caulobacterales; family Hyphomonadaceae; genus JANQQC01. The sequence continues at coordinate 3,555 of JBCBTR010000140.1, read as the reverse complement.
CGGCTGGTTGGCGACGAAGCCGACGGTTGAGCCTTCGATGCGACCGAAGCCGATGATGATATTGCCGCCAAAATCCGGGCTGATCTCGAAGAAGTCGCCCTCATCGGCGGTCTTCATGATCAGCTCGCGCATGTCATAGGGCGTGTTCGGATTGGGCGGGATCAGCGTGTCGAGGCTGTTCTCGATGCGCTCGGCATCATCGAAGCTTGGCCGGACGGGCGGCTTTTCCTTGTTCGAGGCCGGCAGGAAATCGATCAGGCGGCGCATCTGGACGAGCGCTTCCATGTCGTTTTCGAACGCGCCGTCGACGACACCGGATTTCTTGGCATGGACGGAGGCACCGCCGAGGGTCTCGTGGGAGACTTCCTCATTGGTGACGGTTTTCACCACATCCGGGCCGGTCACGTACATGTAGGAGGTGTCCTTCACCATGAAGATGAAGTCCGTCATGGCGGGGGAATAGACGTCGCCACCGGCGCACGGGCCCATGATGACGGAGATTTGCGGGATCACGCCGGAGGAGAGGACGTTCTCGACGAAGATGTCAGCGTATCCTGCAAGACTGTCGACGCCTTCCTGAATCCGCGCGCCGCCCGCATCGAAAATGCCGATCACCGGCGCACCGACCTTGGCGGCCGCTTTCTGGACTTTCACGATCTTGGAGGCATGCGCGAGGCTGAGGGAGCCGCCGAAGACGGTGAAATCCTTGGAGAACACGTAAACAAGGCGGCCATTGATCGTGCCCTGCCCGGTGACAACGCCATCGCCCGGAATACGTTGTTTTTCCATGCCAAAATCATGGGAGCGGTGCTCCACGAACATGTCGTATTCTTCAAAGGAGCCTTCATCGAGGAGGACGGAGATCCGCTCGCGGGCGGTGAGCTTGCCCTTGGCGTGCTGGCGGTCAATGCGCTGCTGGCCGCCGCCAAGACGGGCCTCTTCGCGTTTCGCCTCAAGCGCCTCGATTACATCCTGCATCGCCTGCCCCTTTTACTCAGTTCTTTAAGCTGAAGCAGGTGATAGGGCCCGGAGCGGAAAGTGCAAGAGAGCGGAACCCCGCCGGTTTGCGGGGCGTTGCCCTGTCATGGGCGAAACCTTTCACCGGCAATCCTGGTTCGAATTCATCGCACGCATCGGGCTTTCGGCCCGTGCGGTGGTGTATCTCACCGTTGCCGGGCTGTTGCTGTGGGGCGGGCTTCTGAGCGGCGGCTGGGAGGATGGAGCCTCTCCGAGCGATGCGTTCCGGCAGATCGAGGAGCAACCATGGGGTTGGGCGATCCTGTACGGGCTGGCGGCCGGCCTGCTGATGTATTCGGTGTGGCGTGTCCTGCAGGCGGTCTTCGATACAGGCGATGAAGGCGATGACGCGACCGGATGGCTGGCACGGGCCGGGATGGTGTCTTCCGGGCTCAGCTATTTCCTGATCGCGGTGGCCAGCGCCAGCATCGCCATGGACGCCCCGGGAAGCGGCGACAGCTCCACCCGCGAGACGGTGAGCTGGCTGCTGCGCCAGCCCTTCGGCTCGCTGCTGGTCATGCTGGCAGGGCTCGCACTTGCAGGAGTGGGCGGCGCGCAGATCTGGCGGGCCCGGGAGCGCCAGTGGAAAGACAGTCTCACGCTGAAAGGCTGGGGCAAACGGCTGGAAACGGTCGCCGGCTGTGCCATTGCCGGGCGCGGCGTGCTGTTCATTCTGGGCGGGCTGTCGGTTGCTTATGCGGGCTTTGCGACCAATCCGGACAAGGCACTCGGGCTTGCAGCGACGCTCGGCTGGCTCCGCGAACAGCCCTATGGGCTGGCGCTCTACCTCCTCGCGGCGCTGGCGATTGGCGGATACGGGGTCTACTGCGTCCTGCAGGCCCGGTTCACCGATTTCGACTAAGCGACCCGGCACAGGACAAACGCGCTCCCATCGGGAACGCGCCTATCCTCTCCTGAATTGATGGAACGATTAGTAGCGCGGCCCTCCGTCCAGCGGGCAATAGTCGCCGCGGCCATGGTCATGGCCGGCATGGATGCGGTCATAGCTGCGCCAGTCCCGGCCGCCTCGATGGCCACGGCGCGGATATGGGATGCCGTCCAGCGCCACGATGCGGCCCCGGCGGACTTCGCAACGCACATCGCGCTCAAACTCCCGGCGGCGGCCTTCAAACTCGGTCTCGAACCGGACGACGAAGCCGCGCGGGCCGACCTGTCGGACGCGGCGGTCGTCAAAGTCCACATCGCGGAAGCCACGTGAGTAGCCTTCATTGCGAATGGCGCGGCGGCACTGGCGGATCGCGTCCCGGCGCAGGCCACGGTCGCTGTAATAGCGGTCACCGCCCCTGTGATGGGCCTTGTGGACATGGCCGCGATGGCTCTGGCCGCTGGTCAGGGTGAGGCTGGCATGTCGCCCGACATCCACGGTGACAGCAGCCCCCACCCGGGGCTTGGCGTAATCGGCAAAGGCCGGCGCGGCGATGAGGGCAGACGCAGCCAATGCAACGGCCGCCACTCGAGAAGTCATGATGCGGTTCATCATGGGGTGGACATTGCAGGGGGCGTGTCGAACCGGGCGTGACGGTAAGTTTCATGAGGGGTTCATGGCGTTGACGGCACCGGGCGACGCCTGCCAAGTGCCGCTCATGCCGCTGTCATGGATTCCCAATGCACTGACCATCGCCCGTTGCGGCTTTGCGGTGCTGCTCCTCTACGCAACCGCAAAGGCCGGCACCGTGGCCGACGCCGCACTGGCCACCAGCAGCGCGGAGGACTTCGCCCGCCTGGCCCGGCTGGAGCAGCTGTGGCGGCAGTTTGCGCTGCTCGCTTTCGTGGCCGGGGCGTTTACCGACTTTGGGGATGGCTTTCTGGCGCGCCGCCTGAATGCTCAGTCGCGCTTTGGGGTGTGGCTCGACCCGATCGCCGACAAGCTGCTCGTCGGCGCGGCGCTGATCTCTCTCTGCATCGCGATTGGCGGCTGGCTGATTATCCTGCCCGCCGCAGCGATCATCATGCGCGATGTCGGCATGACGATCTTCCGCGCGACCCCGCAGGGCCGCTCGGCGGTGGATGTTTCCGGGCTCGCGAAATGGAAGACCGCCGTGGAGATGATCGCGATCACCGGATTGCTGCTGCCGCAGGCGCTGGCACCGATGACACGCGAGCCGTCCGGCGCAGCCGATGGGCCGGGCCTTGTCGTCTACGGCTTTGCGGCGCTGCTCTGGGTGGCGGCCGCCTTGTCGATTCTGACAGCTGCCTCCTATGTCCGCGCCTCGCGTAGGTCTTAGAGCCTGCGTCTCTCGCCCCGCCATTAACCACAGTGACGGAAATGCGGCAGTCTTGCCCGTGTTTGATCAAGGTCGCGCCGCTGGCCGGCCCGATTGGCAGCTCAGACAGAGGCATGGCCCGCTCACGCACCACCTCCCCCCTCCGGCCCTGGCTGCTTCTGGCAGGCTTTGTCCTGTTCATGGCCCTGCCCGCCCTGCTCGCCTTCGCCGAGGGCTGAGCCCACGAGCATTGTCGCCAAAGCTGGAATATTCATTGAGGTTGCCACCTGCCATCACCCTTTTTTGCTGTGCC
>JBCBTR010000139.1:0-5219 GCA_039818545.1 Pseudomonadota bacterium | reverse complement strand
GCCAGGTGATTTCCTGCGCGAACGGCACCGAAGCGATCGCCCTGCCTCTGATGGCCTGGGAACTGAAGCCGCGCGAGGCCGTGTTCTGCCCCTCCTTCACCTTTGTCGCGACGGCGCAGGTCGTGCCCTGGCTCGGGGCGGTCCCCGTCTTCATCGATATTGATCCGGTCACCTACAATATGTGCCCGAAGAGTCTTGAGACTGCGATCGAAGCCGTCAAAGCCGAGGGCAAGCTCGTGCCGTCGGTCGTGATCGCCGTCGATCTGTTTGGCCAGCCTGCAAATTATCCCGAGATCGCAGCCATTGCACGCAGGCACGGCCTCAAGCTGATCGCCGACACGGCGCAGGGCTTTGGATGTACGCTCGATGGAAAACACCCGCTTCATTGGGCAGATGTCGCCACGACCAGCTTCTTCCCGGCCAAACCGCTTGGTTGTTATGGCGATGGCGGCGCGGTGCTGACCAATGATGCGGCACTCGGTGAGCTTGTTGAGTCCCTGCGCGTCTACGGCAAGGTGACCCCGACGGACGCCGCTGAGCGCAACTTCAATCATGACCCGAAATATCTCTCGCTACGCGTCGGCATGAACTCCCGCCTCGACACGATCCAGGCCGCTGTCCTGCTGGAGAAACTGAAAATCTTCGATGACGAGATCGAGAAGCGCCAGACGATCGCGGCTCGTTATGCCGACGGGCTCGAGGGACATGTCTTGTCCGTACCGAAGGTGATCGAGGGTGGGCGCTCTGTCTGGGCGCAATATGTGATCGAGCATGAAAACCGCGATGGCCTGCAGGCGCATTTGCAGGCGGCCGGTATTCCGAGTGCGGTTTATTATCCCGTGCCGATCCACATGCAGGACTTTGCCGAACACTTCCCGATGGCCCCGGATGGTCTGCCTGTGACGGAAGCGAAGTCGAAAACCGTGATTGCCTTGCCGATGCACCCGTATCTGGATGAGGAGAGCCAGACCCGCGTGATTGACGCTGTGCGCGGGTTTAACGGCTAGGCGGCAGCTTCCCGCTCAGCGGTGCCGGACACGACCCAGCCGCCGCGATAAGCCATCGATGGCTCAAGCGAGTTGGTGATGCCGGCAAGGGTCTCGCCCTCGCCCAGCATGACAACGCCGCCGGGAAGCAATTGAGAGACAAGCCGCTCCACGACATCGCGGCGCGCCACAGCGTCCATGCCCGAGAGGACATGGCGGCAGAGGATCACGTCGAACTTGCCGAGACCGGAACTGTCATCGATGAGATTGTGCTGGCGGAAGCTGATGGCCGAGCGCATCTCGTCCGAGATCCGCCAATCGCCCGTTTCCTGCCGCTGGAAGTAGTTCAACAGCCGCTGGATCGACAGACCGCGCTGCACTTCGAAATGGCCGAACGTGCCCTTGCGAGCCCGCTCCGTGATCCCTTTGCAGAGATCGGTTGAGAGGATGTCGATCCTCGCGCCCTTCAGCGCACCGCCAACCTCATCGATCCGCATGGCAATGGAGTAAGCCTCCTGCCCCGATGCGCCGCCGGCGCACCACACTCTGAGCTTGCCATTGCTGGTTTGCTTGAGACGGGCCGGCAGGACGGAGAGGGTCAGTGTTTCAATGGTCTCGCGTTCCCGAAAGAAGCGTGTGTCCTGTGAGAGAAGCGCAGCTGCAACTTCGGCCTCGAAAGTGGGATTGGGCCGCTCGCGCAGGCAATGCGCGAGATCGTCCAGCGACCCGAAGCCCTCCCGGCGCGCGATCACACCAAGGCGCGCTTCCATGAGATAGGATTTGGATTGCGGGATCAGCTGGCCCGAATGACGCAGCGCAAGATCGCTCAGTTCATTGAATGTTTCGTCGAGCATGAGCTCTGTCCGCCGTCGCGCCTGCCTCTATAACAGCCGATGTGGCGCTGAGACTCTTAACAATGTCTTTCAGATGAGGCCGACTTCAGCGAATTTGCTCTCGATAATGTCAGCATCGAAGGGCTTCATGATGAACTCATTGGCCCCGAAACGAACCGCCTCACCGATATGCTCGGCATCGTTTTCCGTCGAGCAGAACACCACGACCGGCTTATCGCCGTCGGCCTCGCGGCGCAGGGCTCTCAGGAAATCGAGGCCATTCATGACCGGCATGTTCCAGTCCAGCAAGACGGCGTCCGGCATGGTGTTACGGCAGTGATCGAGCGCTTCGGCCCCATCGCTGGCTTCGATTACATCGAACTTCAGATCCGTCACGATGCGGCTTGCGACTTTGCGAACCACTCGAGAATCATCGACGATTAAGCACCGTTTCATGTCGGCGAAATCCCTGCTTTTATGAAAGCAGATGATCACGCAGCAAAATTAACAAGCTCTCAACAAGCGCCGGCCGGTTAACCAGTGGCGCGGATGCCTTCTGCCGTGATGGTTACGATTTCATCGCCCTCAGCGATCGAAATGCGCCCGCCCAGACCTTCTGCGATCATTTTCGAGAACAGAGGCTGCACGTTGCGGGGTGTCCAGCCTTCGTCCGGCTCATTCCCGGCCAGCGTGGCCTTGGTATCCGGCTTCGCTCTCGCCTTCACGCCGCGGGCAATGACGGCAATGACAAGCCCGGCGGCATCATTGCGGAACCGAATGGTAATCACCCCCCCACGCGGCGCAGACTCCATGCCCATCAGCAGAAGGTTCATCATCAGGCGCGCATGCGAATAGCTTAAGTGATCGGTATCGATGTCCCACTCGACAGACGGTTTGTGCGTGGCGACAAACTTCTCGGTCACGCTCTTGGCCTCGTGGATATCGGCGGCCCCTTCATTCAGGCCCATCGAACCGAACGCATATCGCAGGAATTGCAGCCGGTCGGAGGCGTCCCGCGCGCCCTGACGCAACAAAAGGTCGGCCTGTTCACGCATTTCGCTATCATTCGGGTCGTCCAGCAGGTCGATAGCAGAGACGACCGATGACAGGGGCGAGACAAGGTCATGGCAGACCTTCGAAGCGATATAGGCCGAAAGAATCGCTGGATCGATCATAGGGAACATCCTGAATTGCTGGATCGGTCCTAACAGATTCTGTTCCGCCACGGCGAGCCCCTTGCGCCCGTGTTCCACAGTCCCCTTAAATGAAGAGATCGTAATGACCGCCTCAGCCCGGCGGGCTGGGGGCCAGCTTAGTCTTCGGGCCGGTCGATATCGTCGTAGCCGCGCCGTGAACTCTGGAAAAGCGCGTAAAAGAGACCAGCGGCCAGAAGCAGGCTGAAAATCCCGCCCAGCGCGTAGGCCAGCCAGCCAAGCGGAGAGACGACCACACCCAGCTCCGCCCATTGCCGGAGCGACAGCCATCCAACAAGGATGACCGCCACTGCCGCGGCGGCCAGAACCAGAAGCGTGGTTTTCAAGTCAATGGGCCAGTCAGCGCTGAATCCAGCGCCCGGTCTCGTCCATGACGTATTCACCGCGTCCTGCGGCAGCGATCTGCTTTTCGCCCGTCACGCGCGCGACCTGCGCCGTGGTGGTGCCGGTATTGCCGGCAAGCTGGTCGTAGAGCGCACGCCGCTTGGCGTTCACTTCCTGCACCTTGCGGCGCAGCGATGCGTCTGCCGCGCCGACAACGCCAAGATAGCCGTCGATGCGCTCGCCAACGACGCCTTGAGACTTAGCTGCGTCGATCTGAGGATCGCCTGCGCTGGCCTCAGGTGCCGCGAGGAATGCAGAGATGCCAATGGCAATTGCAATAATAAGAGTTCGGAACATGGCCATCATAGCCTCCTAGAACAGGTCCGGATTGTCAGAGATGAGATCCTCGACTTCCTGATCAAGCTTCACACGCACTTCCTGATCGATTTTCACGTTCAGATTGATCGTGATCGGCTCGGTCGGAGCCTCAATCTTGACGGTGTGTGTACAAGCGGCAAGCAGCGCGCTCGAGGCTGTGGCGAGGATGATGACCTGCTTCATGGCGTCGGGGTATCCGGGTTGTTTGGCGAATAGATGGCGGTTTGGGGCTGAACGTCAATTGAATAGCGTTTCTCATGGTTGTTCATCTCGCTCGCGTAGCTGTTCGGCGACAACATCGGCCAGCCAGTCGCTGGAGGAGAGGTTCCGGCTCGATTGCAACAGTTCGCCAAGACGGGAGTCGACCGAGACGTTGAACGCAAAGGGGGCTCCAGACAGCACTTCAGGGTTCTTCCCCGTCATCTTGACCGTCAGGATGATTTCTCCGTTGAGGTCTCCGTCTGCGCCAAGCTCCAGAACCGTGTACTGGAAATTCTTCAATGCATCGAAAGCGAGCGCGACGTTTTCATTCGCGCCGCCGGCCTGCTCGCCCGCCGCGCCGGTGTAGCGCACCACGCCACCAGTTTCATCCGCCAGAAAACGCGCATTGCGCACAAAGGCCGAGCCGGCCTCCAGAACCAGCGGAAACACGCCGCTCACCGTGCCCTGTATTTGCAAATCCTCGCTTGCCAGCGCCTCGCCAAGGGCCGCCAGATCAATCGCTTCGGCACGCACCGTCATTGTGCGGCGCTCCTCCCCGATCGTCCAGGCCGTTGGTTCGACAACCAGCCGCCCACCTGCGAACGGCCATGTCGCCCGTTCAAGGCGCGCCTCCCGCCCCTCCACCAGCTGGAAGCGCAGAACGCCATCGGAGAGCGGCAGGCCCGGATCAACTGAGCCAATCGTCACCACCTGCCCCGACGGCGTCGACAGCCCGAACAACTGGTCGAACACCACTTCGCCATTGATCCCGGCGACACGGCCAAGCGCGGCGGTCTGAAAACCGAAATTGGCCGCGCGGACATGCCCGCTGCCGGAAAGTCCCGACGGGTCGATCTCAATCAGGGCATCGGCTTCCAGAACGCCGGCCGCGCTCGTGAACGCGCCGCGCAGGCGGTCCGACAGTTGCGTGGGCTGCAGCCCGCCGGGCGCGAAACGAAGCTCGCCGGTGTCGATACGGGCGGTGCCCGTCAGGGATATCAGCTCAAGATCAAGGGAAAGCGATGCGATCTCAGTGTCTGTCCGCTGGAGCAGGATCGGCCCATCGAAGCGCAGACGGCCTTCACTGACCTTGCCATCCACATTTATGACCAGCGGCTGGTAGGCTGGATCGTCATGCGTGTCTGAGATCAGGACGCGCGGAATGCTGAGTTTGCCTTCAAAGCCGGCGGGTTGGTCTGTCAGATCAAGCTCGATTCTCCCGGTGGAGATGTCGGCAGGCAGCACCTCCCCGGAAAGATCGGCGCTGGCGAGCGCAAAACTAT
>JBCBTR010000138.1:0-5242 GCA_039818545.1 Pseudomonadota bacterium | reverse complement strand
CAGAAAGCCGGGTCGAAACCCCGCCGGCGGAAGAGGTGGTACTGGCGCCCGCGCCAGCGACGCTGAATGAGGACGAAGACCTCGCCATGGCCGAGTTGCCCGCCGTGGCGCCTGAGCCAGAAGCGGAGCCCCTAATCGTCGTGAACGAGCCCCCGGAACCAGCAATTGGAACCTCCGAGCGGATCGTTGTTGCGGAAAACAGCCCGGCTGATCCGTTGATTGTCATCGAAGACAGCGCAGCACCGGAGACGGTGGTGTCTGAAGCCACAACACCGGAACCAACACCGTCCGCGACGGACCTGGCCGTTGCTGCGGCCTTGGCGGATGCCGGTCTCAAACCCGAACCGGCTGTTCTGAAGGTCGAGGCGGCGGCCCATGTGCCCGTTGTCACGCCACGCCCCGTCATGCGTCCGGTCAACCTTCAAACGGTAGCGGCCACGCCGGCCTCCAGCGTGCAGGACGGTGAAGTTGACCCCGCAAGCCTCGCAACAGGCGCACGCCTGGTCCAGCTGGGTGCCTTTGGCAGCCCCGACATCGCGCGGGCCGAATGGGTGGAGATCGAGGCGCGGTATAGCGACTACTTCGTTGGAAAGTCACGTGTCATTCAAGAAGTCGATTCCGGTGGACGTGAGTTCTATCGCCTGCGCGTGTCCGGGTTTGACGATCTGTCCGACGCGCGCCGCTTCTGCACGGTGATCGTGGCCGACGGCACGAACTGCATCCCCGTGATCCATCAATAAGGTGACGGCGGGCGCGTATATCCTCGCGCCTGCCGGGCCAACGTTGCTCCCGGACGAAGCCGCCTTCTTTCGGGAGGCGAACCCTTGGGGGTTCATTGTCTTCCAACGCAACTGCGAGACGCCGGACCAACTCCGGCGTTTGACGTCTGAACTGCGTGAAAGCGTCGGGCGAGAGGCGCCCATCCTGATCGATCAGGAAGGCGGGCGGGTCCAGCGGATGCGCGCGCCGCATTGGCGCCAATGGCTGCCGCCGCTGGATCAAGTGGAGGCATTCTCCGTCGCGGAGAATGTCCCGGAGACCGATGCGGTCTCCGCGAAATCCGCGTCGGATTTCGGTACGGGATGTGTGTCACATCCCGCCTCCCGTGCGATGTATCTGCGCGGCCTGCTGATTGGCGCGGAGTTGATGGCGCATGGCGTCGACGTGAACTGTGCGCCGTCCGCCGATATCGCTTGGCCGGAGACGCATCCATTCCTCCGAAACCGGTGCTATGGCACGGATGCCGAAACGGTCATCGCAATGGCACGGGCCTGCGCAGAGGGGCTGATGGATGCAGGCTGCCTGCCTGTGATAAAGCACGCCCCCGGTCATGGGCGCGCCACACTCGACAGCCACGAGGCATTGCCGCAGATTGATGCGGGTCTCCCAGACCTTACCGATACCGATTTTGCGCCGTTCCGGGCGCTGTCCGATCTTCCGGCGGCCATGACGGCCCATATTGTTATCCCGTTCATTGATCCAGACCGACCTGTCACGCAATCTGCCGCTGGCATAGACTTCCTGAGAGAGGCGCTCGGCCTGACCAACCTTTTGATGAGTGACGACATTTCCATGGGCGCACTGGCGGGCGATTTGAACACACGCGTGACGAAAGCGCTCGCCGCGGGCTGCGATCTTGTCCTGCATTGCAATGGTGATTTGGCGGAAATGAACATCGTCGCCAAGGCAGGAACAATGACAGCCCAAGCGGCAGATCGGGCAGATATTGCGTTATCCCGCCGCCGAACCCCAATAGATATTGACATCCCGGCGCTAGAAGCGGAGTTTCAGACTCTATTGCAAGGCGGGCCGGGACAGGGGTGAACCCGCCGAAAAACCCGTTTGAGGGAGCAGATCATGGACGGCGACACCACGTTTGGTGAGGTCGAAGAGCGTCTCGCAGCCGAGGCGCTGATCGTCGATGTCGACGGGTTTGAAGGCCCGCTCGACCTGCTTCTCACGCTGTCTCGCACCCAGAAGGTCGATCTGCGCAAAATCAGTGTGTTGGCACTGGCCGAGCAGTATCTTGCCTTTGTCGAGCGGGCGAAAACGCTCCGGATCGAACTGGCGGCAGACTATCTGGTGATGGCAGCCTGGCTTGCTTTCCTGAAGTCGCGCCTGTTGCTACCGCCGGACCCGACGGACGAAGGCCCGAGCGGCGAAGACCTCGCCGCCCATCTCGCTTTCCAGTTGGAACGGCTCTCGGCCATGCGCGATTGCGCGGCCAAGCTGATGGCGCGGGATCAGAAAGGCCGTGATTTCTTTGTCCGGGGCATTCCCGAAGACGTGACCCGCGTCCGCAAGGTGCGCTACACGGCGACGCTTCTGGACCTGATGCAGGGCTACGCGCGGCTGCACACCAAGGATGATTTCCGCCCCTACGTGATGGACCGCGAAAGCGTCATGACGCTGGAGCAAGCGCTGGACCGCATGCGTGGTCTGATTGGATACGCCGGAGAGTGGACCGATCTTTTGTCCTATCTTCCAGAGGGGTGGGAGACAGACCCAAAGCGCCGACGCTCGGCCACGGCGTCACATTTTGCCGCCTCGCTGGAACTGGTGAAGAACGGTGCAATCCAGATCCGCCAGTCCGAGATGTTCGCGCCCATCCAGATCAAGGCCCGTGCCGGTGAGTGAGGCCGAACTGGAAGAAAGCCTGTTCGAAGCACCACCCGAGGCCGAACAGGAACGCATGGTGGAGGCTATCCTCTTTGCCACGGCCGAACCCATTACGGTGGCCGAGCTGAACGCGCGCATGCCGCATGGCTGCGACGCCAAGCTGGCGCTGGAGCACCTGACCAAGCGCTATGAGGGGCGGGGCGTCAGCGTCGTCAAAGTGGGCGACGCGTGGGCGATCCGGACAGCGCCTGATCTTGGGTTCCTGATGCAGAAGGAAACGGTTGAGACCCGCAAACTGTCGCGCGCCGCGATCGAAACCCTTGCGATCATCGCCTATCACCAGCCTGTCACCCGTGCAGAAATTGAGGAAATTCGCGGCGTCAGCGTCAGCCGTGGCACCATTGACCAGCTTCTTGAGCTTGAATGGATCAAATTTGGTCGCCGAAAGATGACCCCCGGCCGTCCTGTGACCTATATGGTGACACAGGAGTTTCTGGACCACTTCGGTCTGGAGAATGCCCGTGACCTGCCCGGTCTCAAGGAACTGCGCGCCGCGGGCCTGTTGGAGAACCGCCCGCCGCCCGGTGAAGACCTGGGCGATGATGAAGATACCGAGGAAGAGAACCAGTCGGAGCTCTTCGAGGACAGCGAGGAGGACGTGAGCGATGAACGCGAACAGACTGATCCGCATGGCGATTAACGTGCTTATGCGTGCGGGAATGAAGCGGATGGCCAAGGGTCAAAAGCCCGACCCGCGCATGCGCCAAGCCCAGAAACAGATCAAGACGGTCAATCGCATCCGCCGCATGTGAGATGCAGATCAGAACGCTTGATACGCTGGACGATGTCCGCACGCTTGACGACCTTCTGGAAGACTACATTCGCTTCGTGACCCGTGACCTGCAACGCGCCGCAGGTGTGACGTTCGATCCCGACGTCTTGCTGGCCAATACCCTTGGCAGTCTGGAGAAAGTCGTTCCTCCGAACGGTTTCACCTATGTGGCCGAGGATGTTGGCGGAACGCGGCTGGCGATGGGGTTTCTACGCCCCTCTGGTCCGGATGCGATGGAGATCAAGCGGCTCTACGTTCCCCCAGCGGGGCGAGGGCAGGGCATCGGCAAGGCGATGGTAACGGAAATGCTTGAGGCCGCACGCGCACGCGGTGCAAGAGCCGTTCGCATCGACAGCACGCGCAATCTGGAAACCGCCATCGGGCTTTACCAGAAACTCGGGTTCGAGGAGCGTGCGCCTTATCCCGAAAGCGATCATTTCGAGGACGAGATACTCGGACCGCATCTCATCTTCATGGAAAAGCGGCTATAGGCTGTCGTCCGCTCGACCGCCGACAAGCTTCAAGCTGCCCTCAGGCGTTTGTCGACTTGAAGTGTTTCGACAGTTTTAGGCCCTGGCCCTGATAGTTTGAGGCAATCTCCTGCCCATACAGTGCGGAGGGGCGAGCCGCCATGTTTTCATAGACCAGCCGCCCGACCACTTGCCCGTGCTCCAGCACGAAGGGGGCCTCGTGGCAGCGAACTTCCAGCACGCCGCGTGATCCCGTGCCACCCGCTTCGGCCCATCCAAAGCCCGGATCAAAGAAGCCCGCGTAATGCACGCGGAACTCGCCGACCATGGCGATGTAGGGCGCCATCTCGGCGGCGTACATCGGTGGGATCACAATCGCCTCGCGGCTGACCAGGATGTAAAACGCCCCGGGGTCGAGGATGATCCAGCCCGCGTCAGTTCGGACCTCTTCCCAGTACTCGGCAGGATCGTAATGGGCGAGCTTGCTCAGATCGATCACACCCGTATGCGGCTTGGCGCGATACCCAACCAGCGTGCTGTCCTTGGGCCGCAGATCAACAGAAAAGCCCAGCCCACCCGAGATCACGGCGTCATCTTCGGAGACAATCGGCGTCGCCTTGTGAAGCGCGCGCAGCTCCTCATCACTGATCACGGTGTGTCCGTCGCGAAAGATGATCTGGTTCAGCAATTGCCCCGTTTGAGCAATGACGGAGAAGCTCTGCGGGCAAATCTCGACATAAAGCGGACCGCGATACCCTTGCGGGACCCGGTCGAACTCGGTGCCGTAGTCGGTGATGATACGGGTCAGCAGATCGAGCCGCCCGATGGAAGATTTCGCACTTGCGGCGCCCGACAGGTTCTGTGGCAGGTTCAGGTGTTCAAGAAGCGGGACCACATAGACGCAGCCTTTCTCCAGAACGGCGCCGCCGGTAAGATCGATTTCGTGCATCGTGAAATCGTCCAGCCGGTCCGCGACGGTCCGTCCGCGGCCTGCCAGGAAAGAAGCACGCACCCGATAGGCGCGGTCCCCGAGCCTCAGGTCCAATGAGGCCGGCTGGAGCTGCCCGTCGGCCCAGCCCGCGTCGCTTGCCACATGTCCACGTTCGATCAGTTCGGCGATCGCTGTATCCGGCAGCACCCCACTCATCTGAGCGCCTCGAAGTGGCTGAATATATCGAGGTTCCTGAATGCGAAACATTCACGTACATCTTCGGTTTTCATCGAAGTTTTGTCCCGGAAGATGTCATCTAAAGCGTCGGGAGGCAGAGCCCACGATCCGCGATTTACGGTTGTATTGGTCGGGCTAGCAGGATTCGAACCT
>JBCBTR010000137.1:0-5251 GCA_039818545.1 Pseudomonadota bacterium | reverse complement strand
TGTTGTTTTTCGCCCGGCTGTCAATTGCGCGGGCAGAAGGTGTCCATGTCTGTTTCAGCAAAGCCGACCATGTCCAGACGGATGGCCCCCCGACAGGCGCGCAGTCAGAAGACCGTCGATCAGATTTTGAAGGCGACGGCTGAGCTGCTGGAGGAGTTGGGGTTCGAAAAGCTGTCCACGAACCTGATCTGCCAGCGGGCCGGACTGACGCCGCCTGCGCTCTATCGGTACTTTCCAAACAAGTACGCGATACTGAAAGAGCTTGGAGAACTCCTGATGGATGAGCAGAACGCCGTGCTCGACGACTGGTCGGGAGAGGAGTTAAGCCCCTGCCGTCTCAAGGCGCAAACGGAGGCGTTGCTGAAGGCGACGGTCGACGTCACACGTGCGCAACCGGCAGGAGGATGGATCATGCGGTCGCTGCATGCGAGCCCTGTCCTGTCTGAGGTTCGCCTCGATTCTCACAGGCGGACGGCACGGGTGCTCTCTGATCGGTTGCGGGAGCTTGACCCTTCGCTGGACCCTCAGCAGGTCTTCGAGCGCATGCGGCTTGGGATCGAGATCGGGTACGCAATTGTCGAGATGGTGTTTGACGAGGATCAGCTCGATGAAGATGTTGTCGTCCGCCGTGCGGCCGGGCTCCTCGCGTTCAATATGAGAGAAACGCTCGCCGGTTTGTGAGTTCGCAACGGACTCAGAAGTTGGCGGCCTTCACAGCGGCGCCGTCGATCCTGAGGTTTGCGCCTGTGATGTAACTCGCGGCCGGACTGGCAAGAAAGACGACAGCTTTGGCGATCTCTTCCGGCGTCCCGAGGCGACCCATGGCTGGCAGGCTTGCCGCGCGGCTGTTGGCCCGGGTGAAACGGCATTCACGCGGACACCATTTTTCGCGTTCTGGACGCTCATCTGCCCGACATAATTGATGAGCGCAGCTTTCATGGTGCCGTAAGCGAGCTCTTGCGGAGGGAGCTGCGTGAGGACCGAAGCGATCGATGCGATGAAGACGGCGGCTCCTGCGTCGCTCTCTTCCAGCATCGGCAAAGCCCGTTCGAACAAGTGGACATGCTGGACGAAGTCAGCGTTGAATGTCTCCTGCTGCATTCTGATTTTGCAGCCCTGGCGCGAGTCCTGGGCTGCGAAAACTCATTGAGGCACCAGCCCGATGCGACGCGGCTAGTCGACCGGTTCCCGGACGCCTGCCAGCACGCTGCCAATCTGTTGCACATAGGCGTCGCTATCATCCACGAAACGGCCAATATGAGGCAGAAGATCCTCAGCGCTCGGCTCAAGCCCATCGGCTCGTATCGTTGCCCGGACCTGCCGCAGATTCTCAAAGTCCGGATGGCTGGCATACAACCGCGCAAGAGAGTTGGCGGCATCGAGCAGGGTGGGATAGCCCTGATTGAGCGACAGGCCGAACACGGCGTTGCGCGAGACCATGACGCTCGACCCACCCCAGCCGGTTGCAATCGCCGCCTGAGCGGTCGCCAGTCGCGGCGGCACTTCATCGATCCCGTTCAGGAGCTGGTCGATGGACTGATAGGTGAGCCCGTAGCGCCGGGCGATTTCATTGACGTCAGCATCCTGCGACAGGGTCAGCGGACGTCCGGACAATTGCTGGTCGCGCAGCGCGATCAACTCGGCGCGGTCGACACGAATTTCGGCATTTGATCGGGCGACGACGGCAGCAATTGTTTCAATAAAAAGTGGCTGGCGATCCTCTGTCGGAAGGTTGGAAAACCCGTCTGGAAAACCGGCCGGCGTTTCGAATTCGCTGTCGAGCGCGGCCCGTAAATCCTGCGGTGTGTCAGGATCGACGAGCATCACATTGGTGGTTGGGGCGAAAGACACGGCGAACCAGCTCGCAACGGCAACGGTTCCCGTCACTGCCGACAGGCGTGCGATCGTTTCGCCGCGCTCGATCGAGTTATCGCTATCCTCAGACAGGCCCAGCGCCCGGCCCACAACAGGGGCCGTCCAGCCCTGAATGACAAGCGAGAGCAGGACAACGACCGCAGCCGTACTCAGATACAGGTTGCCATTTGCCACGCCAAAAGCTGCCGGGATCAGGCCGAGATAAATCGGCGTGGCTCCGCGCAAGCCCACCCAGGCAATGAACCCCATTTCCTTCCGTTTGAATCGAAAGGGCGACAGCGTGATCGCCACGGCAATCGGTCTTGCCAGAAAAATCAGCGCAAGCGCGATCCAGAGAGATGGAATGACCACACCGGCGAGGTGAGATGGAGTGATCACAAGTCCCAGCAGCAGGAACAGGCCGGTCTGTGCGAGCCATGCTAGTCCATCGAAAAGCGGGCCGGTGCGTTCGGCCTCGTATGGCGCGCGGGCGGCAAAGACGAGGCCGGCAAGATAGATTGCAAGAAACCCGCTGCCGCCAAGCGTCTCCGCCAGACCGAAGCCAACAAAGCCAACGGAGCCTGCCAGTATTGAACGCAGGCCACCGCCCAGATTGGCGCGGCGCAACAGGAACGGGATCGCCCCACCTGCAACCAGTCCGCAGAGTATGCCGATCGAGATTTTCTGGAAAAACATCACGATCCAGCCGAGGGCGCTCACGGGTGCGATGGTCAGGGATGTCGCAAGGCCCACGACGAGCATGATGGCAATCGGATCGTTGTTTCCAGATTCCACCTCAAGGACGGCCGAGACGCGCTCCGGCATTTTCAGGCCGGTCGCCGCGAGCGCAAAAACAGCGGCCGCATCGGTCGCGCTAACCGTTGCGCCGATCAGGAGGGCGATCTGCCAGTCGACATTGAAGACCCATTTGGCGACGGGCGCGACGATGAAGGCAGTCAGCAGCGTGCCCGCCACGGCCAGTGTCAGGCCGGGTGCTGCCCCCGTCCTGAAAACGGAGTACTTCGTCCGGACCCCGCCTTCGAACAGGATTGCGGCTAGAGCGACAGATGCCCAGACGATGATGGTAGGGGAGGCATCGAGCGCGATCCCGCCCGGGCCTTCATTGCCAGCAAGCATCCCGACAAGAAGGAAAACCAGCAGAACAGGCGCATCGATCTTCTGACCGGCCGCCCCCGCCAGAATCGCGCCTGAGCAAAGAGCCGCGCTGGCAAGGATGATGAGGCCGATCTCCATACGCCTTGGGTAGGCGCGGGACCGTCACAATGAAAGGCGTAAGTGCTTACAGACTATGCCTTTTCCGCAGGCGAGCCGAAAACGCTCTAGTTCATCTGCGAGGTTGACCGGATATCGGCATTGATCGAGGCGAGCTTCACACTGACGATGTAGGCCTTTCCGGACTCCATGCCGGCGAGCACTTGACCGGCTTGATCGCTTGGCATCAGCTTCAGGAAGCCGGCAGCGAAGCCGGGATCCATCTGGTCAAAAATCGTGGCAGCTTCGCTCGGCTTCATTGCGCCGTACATCTTTGCGAGATGCAGCAGATCTTCATCAGATGTTTCGCGCATCTGGGCCCAGCGAGTTTCAAGCGTTTCGTGAAGCGCTTCCAGTTCGGCGGCCTGCCGGTCGAGTTCAAGCTGTCTTGTGTCGAGCGCGAGTTTGCGTTCGCGCTGGGCTTCTTCTTCCTGCTCGAACATCCACTGATCTTCGGCCAGAGCTTCGGCGGCTTCATCGGTAAAGCAAACACTATCAAGGGGCGCGCTGTCGTTGCTCGTCCGTGTTGTGGACTTGCTGTCAGCTTCACTGGTTGCGAGTGAACCCGTCTTGACGCTTTCAACCTCAGCGGCCGTTGCGGGTGTGTTCGCCTCTTCGGCGGTCGCCATGTTCGGAATGAACCGGGTGGCCCCGCCAATGGTGAAAAGGACGCCAAGCGTGAGGAGGACGTTGGAACTGGTTGAGTTGCCTTTGATCATTGTCTCATCTCACCTTGAAAATGGGTCGCGGTTCGGCGGCACCGCCCTTGGACGCTTCGCGGCCGACTGCCTTTGCCGACTCGGTCAGCGCCTGCATCTGGCGCATCAGGGCCGTCATTTCGTCGATCCGGTCTTTTGAGTCTTCCAGAAGTCCGCGTACGGTTGTTGTCAGCTCGGTCTGTGCGTCTGTCGCCTGATCGCGCATCATTCCGGTCATCTCCAGAATCCGTTTTTCGGACTGGCCCTGCACATCGTCGACGAGCCGGGCCATGTCGGCCTGCGCTGTGTTGACCCGCTGGGAGGCCTTTTCCTGTGTTTTTTCCATGGTCCGCGTCAGGTCCTTGACGCGGGCACACATCCGGTCGGCCTCATCCATCAGCCCACTGAGCTGTGTGGCCATCTCGGACGCCCTGGCCCGTGTATCGTCTGTTGTTGTGGACATGGTGGAGATCGATTTGGAAAGCGCCATGATGGTCGCGCCGATCCCGTCTTTCGTGTCGTGAAGCGCTTTCAGCCGGCGGCTGAGCACCAGACAGTAAAAACACGCCGCGAACGAGACGAGGAAGAGGGCGATATCGATGGGCTGGACAGTCATCATCTGCATCTACCTCAAAAGAAATTCAGTAATCAGAACACCGTCTGATCCTGCACTTCCCAATACGAGTTCGGCGCGCCTGCCTAGCTGTTCGCGCATGTGAGGGTAGAAACCGGGGTCTTCGAAATCAGCCAGCGTGAGAGACCGCAGATAGTTGTTGAACGCGTCCATCAGGACCGGTTCGGCTTTCTTGACGTTCTCCAGACCGTCCTTCGGGGCGACGACTGAAATCGACATTTTGAGGTAGCGGGTGGCGGGTGCCTGACCGACCGTAATGAGGATTTCGGGAAGCTCCTGATAGGCCATCTCGGCCTTCATCGATGACGGGATCGCTGCCACCACGGCCTCGCCCGGTACGCAGGCTTCCAACGGAGCCGGCGGCGCAGTCGGGGTCAGCAGATAGACCATGCCGAACGCGCTGCCTGCGCAGCCCAGCGCAAGAATGATCATCCCGATCATTCCGCCGCCTGACTTGGTAGCCGGCTGCTCGTCCTTGGTGTCTTCGGTGTCGGCTGACTCAGCCATTTATAACCCTCGCCGAAACTCTATCAGCCCAACTGCGAGTACCGGTCCGCGGTAAAGGGAAAGTTAACGTTTTGAGAGCTTTCGTTAACCTAACGAGTGCTGATGATTCCTATCGAGAACCCAGGGAGGCTTTTCATTTGCTTGAGACGTTGAAAACGCTTTCCCTGCCGCGGCAGCTGACGCTGGCTGCAGCGCTCATGGGTGTCATTTTCGCGATGACCTTCCTTGTGCGCGGCGTCACCGAGTCGCCGATGGCGCTGCTATATTCCGGTCTCGATGCCAGTCA
>JBCBTR010000136.1:0-5383 GCA_039818545.1 Pseudomonadota bacterium | reverse complement strand
CGCTGACATGAATCATGGAGTCACCGAACACACGTGGCATGTGCTCGTTGACTTCGATGATGGTGTGTCGGGCTGCCCGCGCCGCCGTGCTGGCGTAGTCATTGTTTGCGCCGAATGAGAAAAACCCGTGTTCGTCCATCGGCGAAACCACAGTGACGAATGTGTCGAGCTGCACGTGCTCGCTCAGCAGTTTCGGTGCATCGGAGAAAGCCACGGGTACGAAATTTATGACCTTGCGCCCGTCCGCTTCACCGGCCTTCATCAGGCCGCGCTCGATCGGGCCCATGAACATGCAGTGCGGCGTGAGCTTATCCATATGCTCATATTTCAGGATCGTCTGCGCCGCCTCCGGCATGGAATGGAAGTACCAGAGCTTGAGGTCCGACAACTCGCTGCGATCCAGGCGTCGGGACAGGGCCGCAAGCAGCGCTGGTGGTTCGCCTAAAGCCATACCCATTGAAAGGTTCTCACCGCTGGCAACGTTTGCCACCGCTTCATCGGCTGAGCATTGTTTGTGCTGGTACAGCGCGCTGGCATCGCTGGTCATATCGAGTGGCTCCTTGCATGGCAGGATGCGTGGTTTCGAAGGCCGGGCAGTTTATCGGGACAACGTCTGCACTGTAACGGAGAAAGCCGACACTTTTGTGCGCGGGCTGCGAGGCGCAGGATAAGCGTCCACCGCTCGGTATGTCGAACGGCGGTGGAGGCTTACCGGTGGCTGTCGATGTGAACGGGGCTAGACGTCGAGCAGCAGACGCTCTGGGTCTTCCAGTGCTTCTTTCACGCGGACCAGAAAGGTCACGGCCTCTTTTCCGTCCACGATGCGGTGATCGTAGGAGAGGGCGAGATACATCATCGGGCGGATTTTCACTTCGCCATTGATCGCGACGGGGCGCTGTTCAATCCGGTGCATGCCGAGCACGCCGGACTGCGGCGGGTTCAGGATGGGCGTCGACATCATCGAGCCATAAACGCCGCCATTCGAGATTGTGAACGTGCCCCCCTGCAGGTCGCTCATGGCAAGGTCGCCATCGCGCGCCTTTCTGCCGAGCGCGCCAATCGCTTTCTCGACGCCGGCCAGAGACAGCGCGTCCGTATCGCGGACAACCGGGACAACGAGGCCTTTCTCGGTGCCGACCGCGACGCCGATATCATAGTAATTCTTGTAGATGATATCCGTGCCGTCGATCTCGGCATTCACAGCTGGAATCTCTTTTAGCGCGGAGACGCAGGCCTTCACGAAAAAGCCCATGAAGCCGAGCTTCACATCATGCTTTTCAAGGAACAGACCCTTGTATTTCTTACGCAAATCCATGATCGCCGTCATGTCCACATCGTTGAATGTGGTCAGCATGGCGGCTGTGTCCTGCGCCTCTTTCAGGCGGCGGGCGATGGTCTGGCGCAGGCGCGTCATGCGCACGCGCTCCTCGCGTGGGCCAATGTCGCGGGGGGGCTTGGCTTCAGCAGGCGCGCTGGCCGGTTTGGCGGTGTCGCGGTTTACATAGTTCATTGCATCAGCCTTGGTCGCGCGACCCCCTTTTCCGGTTCCGGGGATGCCGTCTGGATTGACGTTGTTCTCTGCCGAGATGCGGCGCACCGATGGCGCGACGGGCCGGCCTTCGGCCTTCGACGCGACTTCGCCAGTCTGGGCGGGCGTCTCCTTTGTGGGCGCGCCGGTCGAGACGCGCGCTTCTTTTGCGACTGGTGCGCTGCCGGACGAGACCCGGGCGATCACCGCGCCGGGCGTGACGCTGTCACCCTCGGCGACGAGCCATTCGGCCAGCGTGCCATCCGCAGGCGCGGGCACTTCAAGAGCGACTTTATCTGTCTCGATCTCGGCGATCGTTTCATCCTTGGAAACGGCATCACCGGGTTGTTTCAGGAAGGTCGACAGGGTGCCTTCGGCGACGCTTTCGCCCATGGTCGGCACTTCGACATCTGTCAACGCGCCATCGCCTGCGCCGGGTGTCGGCCCTGCATCTTCACCGGGGCCGCCGTGGTCGGGCAGGGCTTCGGCGGCTGTTGCCGCCGCGCCATTCGATGCGCCCGCGCCGGAGCCTTCGCCGATGCGTCCGAGGAGGGCCCCGATTTCGACCGTGTCACCTTCGTTTGCGGCGATCTCGCTCAGCAGGCCGTCTTCAGGAGCAGACACCTCGACCGAGACCTTGTCGGTTTCCAGCTCCACGAGCACCTCGTCCTTGGACACGCTGTCGCCGGCGCTTTTCAGCCACTGGCCGACCGTCGCTTCGGTGACGCTTTCGCCAAGCTGGGGCACGGTGATGTCGGTCATATTCTCTTCCGTCTCGGGCTATGGGCGGCCGGCGCGTTTTACGCCGTCACCACGCTGTCTTCCACCTGGGCTTCGCCCAGTGCGGCGTCAATGAGCGCATCGCGCTCCTGGTTGTGTTTGGCGAGGAGGCCTGTGGCTGTCGCGGCCGATGGGGCACGCCCGGCATATTTCGGGCGGGACTGTTCGGCCCCGATCTGGTTGGCGCACCATTCGATTTCGTCACGAATGAAGCCCCAGCCGCCCATGTTGCGCGGCTCTTCCTGACACCAGACAAGCTCTGCCTTCTTGAAGCGTTTGAGCTCTGTCATCATCGACTTGCGCGGCACCGGATAGAATTGCTCAATGCGCATCAGGTAGACATCGTCGATCCCACGCTCTTCGCGCGCTTCGAACAGGTCATAGTAGACCTTGCCCGAGCACATGACGACGCGGCGGATCTTGTCATCCTTGGCGAGCTTGACCTTGCCTTCGCGGCCCGGCGTTTCGGCATCATCCCAGAGAATCCGGTGGAAGGACGATTTGGATGTCATGTCTTCGAGCGCGGAGGTCGCCAGTTTGTGACGCAGGAGCGATTTCGGCGTCATGATGATCAGCGGCTTGCGGAAGTCGCGGTGAATCTGACGGCGCAGGGCGTGGAAATAGTTGGCCGGCGTTGTCAGATTGCAGACCTGCCAATTGTCCTCTGCGGACATTTGCAGGAAGCGCTCCAGACGCGCGGAGGAGTGCTCGGGACCCTGACCTTCATAGCCGTGAGGGAGGAGAAGGGTGAGGCCGGACATTCGCAGCCATTTGCGCTCGGCCGAAGAAATGAATTGATCGAAGAAGACCTGCGCGCCGTTCGAGAAGTCCCCGAACTGGGCTTCCCACATGACCAGCGTGTTCGGGTCTGCCAGCGAGTAGCCATACTCGTAGCCGACCACAGCTTCCTCCGAGAGGAGGGAGTCGATCACTTCGTACTGGGCTTGTTTCTTGCCCAGATTGTTGAGCGGCGTGTAGCGCTCACCGGTTTTCTGGTCGACGATATGGGAGTGGCGCTGGGAGAAGGTTCCGCGCCCTGAGTCCTGGCCGGACAAGCGCACCGGGAAGCCTTCCTCCAGAAGGGATGCGAAGGCGAGGTGCTCTGCGGTGGCCCAGTCGATGCCCTTGCCGGATGTCACCGCCTTGGCGCGCGCATCAATGACGCGTTTAAGCGTCTTGTGAGCCTCGACGCCTTCGGGAATGGTGGTGACGGCTTTTCCGAGAGCCTGAATGGTTTTCTTGGAGACGCCGGTCTTGCCGCGGCGCTCGTCATCCTCTGGCAGGCCGAGGCCTTTCCACTCGCCGTCCAGCCAGTCGGCCTTCTGGACTTCTAGCGTCTTGGCCTCATCGAAGCGCGCGTCGAGGAAGCCCTCGAAGCGTTTTACTTCCTCTGCGACCTCGTCAGCCGTGATTGTGCCTTCGGCGATCAGACGCTCGGCATAGATCTCGCGGGTCGATTTGTGGCCCTTGATCTTCTTGTACATCACCGGCTGGGTGAACATGGGCTCGTCGCCCTCATTGTGACCGAAGCGGCGGTAGCAGAACATGTCGATGACGACGTCCTTGCCGAAGATCTGCCGGTACTCGGTCGCCACTTTTGCGGCATAGGTGACGGCCTCGGGATCGTCGCCATTGACGTGGAAAATCGGCGACTGAACCATCAGCGCCACGTCAGACGGGTAGGGCGAGGAGCGCGAGTACATCGGGCTCGTCGTGAAGCCGATCTGGTTGTTCACGATGAAATGGATCGTGCCGCCGGTGCGGTAACCGGCAAGGCCTGACAGCGCGAAACACTCCGACACCACGCCTTGTCCAGCAAAGGCGGCATCGCCATGCAGCAGCAGCGGCAAAACTTGCGCGCGGCGGCCCTTGCCCTCGGTTTCCCGCTTCAGCATCGCCTGTTTGGACCGCGAGCGGCCGAGCACGACCGGGTCCACCGCTTCGAGGTGGGACGGGTTCGCGTTCATGGAGATGTGAACTTCGTTGCCGTCGAATTCACGGTCTGAGGAAGCACCAAGATGGTATTTCACATCGCCGGACCCGAAATCCTCAGCGCCCTGCGTGGAGCCGCCCTGAAATTCGTGGAAAATCTTCTCATACGGCTTGCCCATAACGGCGCCGAGCATGTTGAGCCGACCGCGATGGGGCATACCGATAATGATTTCACCGACGCCGAGCGCGCCGCCCCGCTTGATGATCTGCTCAAGAGCCGGAACGGCAGCCTCGCCGCCATCCAGACCGAAGCGTTTCGTGCCGGGATAGCGTTTGTGCAGGAAGCGCTCGAAGGTTTCCGCCTCGATCAGCTTGGCAAGAATGGCCTTCTTGCCCTCCTTGGTGAAGGCGACGCCCTTGTCCGGGCCTTCAATGCGTTCCTGCAGCCAGGCTTTTTCGTCCGGGCTGGTGATGTGCATGAACTCGATGCCCATGGTGGAGCAGTAGGTCCGCTTCAGGATATCGAGCATTTGCGGGATCGTCGCATATTCGAGACCGAGGACGTGATCGATGAAGATCGGACGGTCCATGTCTTCCGGCCCGAACCCGTACGTGGCGGGGTCGAGTTCGGGTAGCGCGCCGGGATCGGCCAGACCGAGTGGATCGAGATCCGCCCCGATATGACCCCGGATCCGGTAGGCGCGGATCATCATCAGCGCGCGCAGGGAGTCCTTGGTGCTTTGCGCGATCTCTTCGGCAGATGCGCTGGCGGGCGCGCGGGCCGACACTTTCTTCTCCAGCGCAGGCTCGACCAGAGCCCAGTTGCCATCGAAGGCGGCAACCTGATCGGCATTCGCTGGCTTGGGCCAGTTGTCGCGCTTCCAGCTTGCGCCTTCGGCGTTCCGGGTGGCGTCGTCGCTGCCATCGCCAATCTCGTCGAAAAAGGCGCGCCAGCTTTCTGGCACTGAGGAAGGGTTGCGGGCGTAGGCAGCCTGCATCTGTTCAATCCAGGTGGCGTTGCCGCCATAGAGGAAGGCTGTCTCCAGCATGGCGGCGTTGAATTCGCCGCGTCCGCCATTGATCGGGGAGCCGTCGTCTGCTGCCATGTCTTACCGTCCTTATCGTCTCGGACGGCCCGGCGGG
>JBCBTR010000135.1:0-5438 GCA_039818545.1 Pseudomonadota bacterium | reverse complement strand
TGCCGAGCCCGCGCAGCAGCGGCTTCTCGACAAAGCGATAGGCGATCCACGACACAATGATCGCCAGCATCAGGCCGGCAATGAAGAAGAAGAGATTGTCTGCCAGTCCGGGCGAGCCGATGCGCAGCATCGATGTGAGGAACGGCGCATTGATGCCGGCGGATTCCAGCCTGTCTGCTGCGATGGGGGAAAGCGTTTCCAGAGCCTTCAGGGTCAGCATGTGGCTGAGGTAAAACGCGTAGGACCAGTCTCCCAGATCAACGAGTGCCGAGGGGAGTTTGATCCGCCCGGCGATGTCGAGGCTCGCAAAGCCGTAGACGATGAGGGTGCAGGGCATCGCGAACCACATGACCCGGCCCCATTCGAGTAAGGCGGCATCATCGTCGCCCTGAAATGTCAGCGCTGCGATCATCCAGACCGTGCCGATAAGCGCGATCAGGCCCGGTCGCCAGCGCCGTCCGTTGACGACAAGCAGGCCGGCAAATGCGCCAAGGATGAATTCCAGCGTCATCGGATGGAAGATCAGCGTCAGAATGTTCGTTGCGACGGGTCCAGACAGGCCTGCATAGGCTCCGGCGGCGACGATGATGCCCCAGACAGCCAGCAGACCCGGAAGATAGCGCCTTGGCACCAGCAGGAGCGCAGCAAAGACGATGTAGAAGTAGACCTCGTGGATCAGTGTCCAGCCGACGCTGAGGATCGGGTAGACCGGGTGCGGCAATAGCAGGAATGACGAAACGATATGCTGGCCATCAGACACGCCATTCGCCGCCAGACGCTCTGCGTTCACGGGCGAGCCTGTGCTCAGCAGGAAGCCAACGGCAGACAGAGCCGCAAAGACCCACCAGAGCGGATAGATACGCGCCACCCTTGCGAATAGGAACGCGCCAGACGTTTTGGCGGAGGGTGTGACCAGCCCGGTCACGAACACCATGATGAAACCAGAGATCACAAAGAACAGGTCG
The DNA here is from genome assembly GCA_039818545.1 of Pseudomonadota bacterium. Taxonomy (GTDB): domain Bacteria; phylum Pseudomonadota; class Alphaproteobacteria; order Caulobacterales; family Hyphomonadaceae; genus JANQQC01. Next base: position 4,473 of record JBCBTR010000135.1, on the reverse strand, counting down.
ACGCCGGCGTAGCCATTGCTCCAGATCCCGGCCACGAGCGGGTTTTCCGCGCTTCCCGAAGCAGCCAGCGCTGCGGATTCCATCGAAGACACGTGGTAGAGAAAAACGAGCAGAACGGCGACGCCGCGCAGCGCTTGAATCGAATGCAGCTTCATAAACTCAACACGCGCTTTCGAGCCCGCCTCTCCTCAGACGTTGTCAACACCCGATGTGGCGATTGTTAGAACACGCGCAGCGAGTGTGCCAGACTTTCAACACATCATTGTGTGGATATAGCCAAGCTCCGGATTTAGCCCATATATGCACCAATGGCAGATTCCGAACGCGACCCCTTCAGCAGCCCGGACCCGGCTCCGGTCGGCGGTGGACAGCCCATTGCGGCTGTGGGGCAGGGGATGCGGACACTGGTGCGGCAGCTCTTTGCACTGCTTGGGCTTGTGCTGATCATTGTCGGCGTCCCGATTGCGATCCTGACACCGTTTCCTTTTGTGCCGATCGGCCTTCCGATCGTCATCCTTGGCGTTGCCCTGCTTGGACGAAATTCACTATGGGGCCGCAACTGGATGGAAGGCGTGCTGTCGCGTCATCCGAACATCGAACGGTTCGCGCCCAACTGGCTGATGAAACTGGTTTTCGGTCGGGAAAAAAAGAGAAGGCCAGGCCGCGTCTGACAGACAATTGCGAGATCTAGCCGAGCGCTTTTTCAATCTCTCCGGCTGCGCGATCAAACTGATCGACGCTGGAATCCTCAGACAGGATCGCACGCGCGGCGCGTGTTGCCGCATCGGCAGCAGCGCGCCGGACGTCGTCTGCGGCTTCTGATTCCGCCCGTGCGATGCGCGACTCTGCAAGGGCCTCGCGGCGCTTGAGACGCTGGTCCAGATCCTTGCGGGCCTGTTCCATCATGTTCTTCGCATCAGCCTTGGCTTGCGCGACGATGGCTTTGGCCTCTTCGTCCGCGTCTTTCTGGCGACGTTCCGCATCTGCGAGGGCCTTGGTAGCCCGCTCGCGCAGGTCGCGGGCCTCGTTGAGTTCGGCCTCGATGTTAGTGGCCCGGCTGTCGAGCGCCGACATCATCGCCTTGAAGGCACCAAGCCGCCAGACGATGGCAAGGAACACAACCAAAGCGAGGAAGGCCGTATTCGTCACCGGATCGGTGAAAGAGTAGATGGCCCCTGACCAGAACGCATTGCCATCTTTTGCTGTCTCGGCTGCGAACGCAGCCTGCCCGATAAGGGTCGAAGCAGAGAAGGCGAGGAGGAAACGGGTCATTGGGAAGCGTCCTAATTCAGTACGGCTTTAACGGCCGAAGTGACCGCGCCGGCTGAGGGTCTGACGCCAAACCGGCCCGCAATTGCAGAGGCTGCGTCTGTCGCCACGCTTTCGACATTGGCCATGGCTTCTGCGCGGAGCTCGGAAATGCGGGACTCAGCTTCCGCAAGCTTTTCGTCCATGTCCGCGTCGACCTTTGCCGTGTCGCGGGCGATCTCGTCTTCCATCTTGGCCCGAGCGTCATTGGCCGTATCACGCGCCTTTGCGCGGGCCTCAGCCATGCGAAGTTCCAGCGCCTGCTGGGCTTCAACAGCCTGCTCGTCGAGGCGGGCCGCCTGATCGAGATCCGACGCGATATGATCTCCCCGGCGTTCCATGGTCGCCTACAGGCGTGGCAGGATCATCCTCGAAAGGACAATGTAAAGCCCGCCAAAGAGCAGGGTCAGCCAGAACAGCTGAGACGGGAAATGCCACGTCTCAAACGGCGGGAAGGCCGGAGCCTCTCCGCCGTTAGCTGCGGCGTCAGCTGCGAGTGCAATCAACGACATGGAAGACCCTGTCTCAGGTATCGTCTAGACGACGAAGAGGATCAGGATCGAAACGAGAAACGCCAGGATGCCCAGGGCTTCCGAAAGCGCCATACCGATGAACAGGTTACCGGTCTGCTGAGGCGCAGCCGATGGATTGCGCATGGCAGCGTCGAGGAATGAGCCGAAGATGTTGCCCACGCCGATTGCGGCACCGATCATGCCGAGCGTGGCTAGGCCCGCGCCGACATATTTAAGGCCGAGAGTGATGTCGCCTTCCATTGGAAACTCCCCTTTAGGAATAGCTGGATGTTTGAACCGTGCCCGTGAAGCGCGTTCGCGCGTGGGCGTCAAGTTGGAGCCTGCGGCTATTTCGCCGCAGACGGCGGATTAGTGCGCCGGATGAAGCGCGTCGTTCAGGTAAACGCAGGTCAGAATTGCAAAGACGTAGGCCTGCAGGGCGGCAACCAGGAATTCGAGAGCGTTGAGCGCAACGCCCATGCCGAATGCGAGAAATGCGACCGGAATATATGCAGCACCCGCGCCGACAAGTGTCACAGCGAAGCCGGCAAACAGCTTCAGCATGATGTGACCAGCGAGCATGTTCGCGAAAAGACGCAATGACAGAGTGAGGGGGCGTGCAAAGAACGAAATGATCTCGATCGGCATCAGCAGTGGCATGATGTACCAGGGCGCGCCGGAGGGGGCGAAGAGCTTCAGGAAGCCGAAGCCGTTCTTGTAGAAGCCGTATCCGATGACGATGGCCATGACGAGCAGAGCGAGCGCGGCAGTGACGATGATGTGGCTCGTGGTCGTGAAGGCGTAGGGGCTCATCCCGATCATGTTCGCGAAGAAAATGAAGAAGAAGAGCGTGAACACGAAGGGGAAGAATTTCAGGCCTTCCTCGCCTGCCACGCTGCGCACCATGTCGGCCACAAAGCCGTAACCGATCTCGCCGATCGATTGCAGGCGCGACGGGACAAGCTGGCCGCGCGAGGCCGCATATCCGAAGAATGCGATGACCATGGCGACACCGAGCAGCATGAAGCCACTGGCGTTTGTGAAGGACAGATCGACGCCGCCGACCTTGAGGTCGAACCACTTGACCACTTCAAACTGGTGGATCGGATCAGCAATTTGCCGGAACTGCAGGTTCATCTAGGGAATCTTCTTGCCGGTTGACGTTTTCGGGGCGTCTGTTTCATCGCTCGGTGCCACTGTCAACTGGCGGTATGCGCGCACCACGTTCAGGATTCCTGCGGCCAGACCAAAGCCGAGCATGACCAGCAGGCCCCATGGTTCTGTCCCGAAGAAATGGTCGATCAAAAGACCGAAGACGATACCGACAAAAACCGACGCTCCGAATTCAGCGCCATAGCGCAGGGCAAGGGCTCCGGCGGCGTTGGCTTCGTCGCCTATGTCGCGCTGTTTTGGCGCAATTTTGGCGTCGCGCGCGGCCTTTGCGCGGGCGATCTCTTCGGAGAGGGATTTGGGGGTGTCGTCGGACATTGATCGGTTCCTATGCCGCGACGAGGTCTTCGGCGGTGCCGAGATCCACTGATACCAGTTTCGAGACACCCTTCTCTCGCATGGTTACGCCAAAGAGGCGATCCATCCGGCTCATCGTGACGGCATTGTGCGTGATGATCACGAATCGCGTGTCGGTCCGTTTTCGCATCTCATTCAGCATACGGCAGAAACGGTCGACATTGGCATCGTCCAGCGGGGCATCCACTTCGTCGAGCACGCAGATCGGAGCAGGGCGGGAGAGGAACACTGCAAAGATCAGCGCGGCGGCTGTCAGCGCCTGTTCGCCGCCCGACATGAGGTTCAGCGTACCGAGGCGTTTGCCCGGTGGCTGCGCCATGATTTCGAGCCCGGCTGCGAGTGGGTCATCGGCATCGACCAGCTTCAGCTCAGCCTGCCCGCCACGGAAGAGCGTGGTGAACAGCGCCTGAAAGTGTTCGTTGACCGTTTCGAACGCGGCCAGCAGACGGTCGCGGCCTTCGCTGTTCAGCGCGTCCACGCCTTCGCGCAGTTTTGCGATGGCGGCTGTCAGGTCTGCTTTTTCTTCAGCCTGTGCGCCCATGCGTTCGGCGAGTTCCTCGGCTTCCTCTTCGGCGTCCATATTGACCCCGCCAAGACCATCTCGCTGGCGTTTGAGATCATCGGCGCGGCTTTCAGCCTCGCGTTGGTCGAGGGTTTCGAGTGTCTCGTCCTCCAGTCCGGCCGCCGCGAGCGTCAGCAGACCCTCGGGTGTGCGCCCAAACTGGTGGTGAGCGGTCTCGACCGCCTCGGCATGTCGCGCTTCTGCATTCTCCAGCCGTACCTTGCTGCCAGCCAGTGCTTCACGTGCCGACGAGGCTGCAGCGGACGCCTCGCGCGCAGCCGTCTCAGCTTCGCGAACCACGGTTTCCTTCATCGCCAGGGCGTCTGCCGCGGCCTTGCGCTCGATCTCCTGCGCTTCGACATCTGCACGCCTGCGATCGAGGTCGGCGTTCAGGGCGTCAGGCCGTGCGCTGATGATCTCGGCTTCCTTCGAGGCGTCGGATTGTCGGGCGAGAAGGCGTTCAAGACGGTCTGCAGAGGCGGCTGCCCGTTCGGCCCACCTGCTGGCATCCCGTGTCAGGCCGTCTCTGCGTGCTGAGGCCTGCTCCCGGCCGCGGGTCAGGTC
>JBCBTR010000134.1:0-5565 GCA_039818545.1 Pseudomonadota bacterium | reverse complement strand
GGACGTGTCAGGCCCCGCACAGCATTCACCCACTTGTAGCTCGCGCCAATCGCAGCATCCGCAGCGACCGAAGCTTCCAGCCCCAGCCAACCACCACTCGTTTCGGCAAGCGCGATCTCGGCTTCGCTTTCTTCCTGTCGTGCCTGCATCTGCAGCTCGAGCAGTCGGCTCTCATGCATCCATCGCGCCTGCTCATGGGCATTCGTCTGGCGGCGCTCCACAAAGCCGGCGACGCGACCAAGCGCAGTGCCCAGCAAGCCGAAAAGCCCTCCGCCTGCAGCACTTGCGGTCAATCCAATCAGGTCTGCCATGAAGCTTCACTTCCCTTGTAGTACCACTGCGCTGCCCGTGAGCGACGATCCAGATGAAGAAATGACCGGGCAAAACCGAACCCCGTAAAGCCGGCTGCACGCGCCGCATCCCGCAGCCGGAATCGATCATTGCCAGCCAGCGCAATATCGACCGCAATCTGTTTATGTCTGGAGAGCGGGGCACCGCCGACTGCCGCATTCCAGAGATCGCATCGGTGCCCGGAGTTTATGATGAGCGGGCGGCCAACATGCGCGCGGACGGCCTCAAGACCATCAAGGAAGTCCGGGGCGTGCCAGTACGCTCCGCCGCAAAATCGTTGCCCGCACCGACAGGCAAGTTCCGCTGGCCGAAAGTGTGGCCAGCGCCAACTGGTTTTCAGCGTCCGGGCATCCGTCAGGGTCTTGAACAGCATCCCGGGAGTTTATGCGCGCGACTGACCCGGTCGGATTGATTTGCCGAAAACCCTGTCGCCAAAAGGAAAACCCCGGGGATAGAGCCTGGCCTATCCCCGGGGTTTTCGCTTGATCGAAACAGAAGCTCTCTACTCAGCCGCCACCGGCATGGAAAACGCCCGCCGCGCATTCAGCGCATCAATCGCGGCGAGGTATTCACGCTCCAGCTTGTCGACGAATTCAGACGTCGGCAGGCGCTTCTTCACGGCACCGATGCCCTGACCGCAGCCCCAGATGTCCTTCCAGGCCTTGGCTTCCTGATTGCCTCCGGACCCGAAATTCATCTTGGAGGGATCGCTTTCAGGCAAGTCGTTCGGGTCGAGGCCAGCCTTCGCGATGGACGGCGCCAGATAGTTGCCGTGGACGCCGGTAAACAGGTTTGAATAGACAATATCGCCAGCCTTGGAGTCTACGATCATGTCTTTGTAGCGGGCGTCGGCATTGGCCTCGTCGCAGGCAATGAAGGCTGAGCCGATATAGCCAAGATCCGCGCCCATGGCCTGCGCGGCCGCAACGGCCCCGCCATTCGCGATTGATCCTGAAAGAGCGACTGGTCCGTCAAAGAACTCGCGAATCTCCTGAATCAGGGCGAATGGCGACAACGTCCCCGCATGACCGCCAGCACCGGTGCAAACCGGAATGAGGCCATCGGCCCCTTTCTCGAGCGCCTTGTGGGCAAATACGACATTGATGATGTCGTGCAGGACAATGCCGCCATAGGAATGGATCGCCTGATTCACCTCTTCGCGGGCACCAAGCGACGTGATCACCACAGGCACTTTGTACTTCACGCACATCTCGACGTCGTAATCGAGCCGGTTGTTCGTCTTGTGGACGATCTGGTTGACTGCAAATGGGGCCGACGGCCGGTCAGGGTTTTTCGCATCATGCTCGGCGAGCTCGGAGGTAATCCGGTCCAGCCATTCATCGAGCTGGCTTTCCGGACGCGCATTGAGCGATGGGAATGAGCCAACAATACCGGCCTTGCACTGGGCGATCACGAGGTCTGGGTTGGAAATAATGAAGAGCGGCGATCCGATTACAGGAACGCGCAGATTTTGAAGCACGGGTGGCAGTGCCATGAATAGAATCCTCAGATCAGCTTGACGTTGACGTGAAAGGTAACCGACGTGGCCTCGCGGACAAGGCTTACGCAGGGAAAGCAGCTGCGAATGAGCCCTGCGGCCGGGGCCACCCTTGACGGAACGCCCGCACATCAGCCTTTTACAGGCCGAACAGACAGGGACCGACATGGCCGACGATCTTCTTTCCTTTAGCGCCGACTTTGAAGGCAATGACGAAGCGTCATGGCTTGCCGCTGTAGACAAGGCCCTCAAGGGCCGAGGGCCGGAAGCGCTTGTCCGCAAGACTCCAGGCGGGCTCGAGGTTCATCCGCTATACCGGGAGAGTGAGTTTGCGTCGTCAGCCGATACAGGCAGCCTGCCCCTGTCCCCGCGGGACGAGCACTTGCCCTGGGACATTCGTCAGGTGTTCACCCATCCGGACCCTGCGCAAACCAATACCGAAATCCTTCGAGATCTGGAGCGAGGCGTCAGCTCGGTAGAGATCAAGCTGGATTGTTCGGGACAAGCAGGATGCTCGATCACAGACAGCGCCAGTCTCGCAACTGCGCTGAATGGCATCCACGCCGAGATCGCGCCCATTGCGCTGGACCATGGCGGCGGTACGGGGACGTCGGCGGCTGCGCTCCTCGCACTTTGGGCAGAGAAACAAGACAATCCGAAAGCGCAGAAATTCGCCTTCAATATCGATCCCCTGGGAGCGCTTCAGCGCACAGGCTTGATTGGAGACGGGCTGGACGCCGCCTTTAAACGTTGCGCGGCGCTGACTGAAGCTCTGATGCTTCGTTTCCCGTTGGGCACGGCATTGCGCGTAGATGCCCGCCCCATTCACGAGGCAGGCGGATCTGAGGCGCAGGAGCTCGGCGGGATGATCGCTCACGGCGTTGATACGCTGCGCCGCCTGTCAGCCATAGGAGTGACGCCGGGCATCGCCGCCAGCCAGATCGTGTTCACGCTATCGGTGGGCCAGAATTACGGTCTCAATATCGCTAAACTCCGGGCCGCGCGGCGGCTTTGGGCCCGGTGTCTTGAGGCGCTCAACATCGAGCAGCGCCCGATGACGCTTCAGGCGGTGACCTCTGCTCGCATGCTCACCCGGTATGATCCATGGGTGAACATGCTTCGCAATTCGGGCGCATGTTTCGCGGCGGCGGTCGGCGGCGCAGACATTGTCACCGTTCGGCCATTCACCGATGCGCTTGGCGTGGCCACCGAACTTGGCAGACGCGTGGCGCGAAACACCCAGATCATCGCGATGGAAGAATCCAGTCTCGGCCGTGTCTCAGACCCAGCCGCCGGTGCCTGGTTTACAGAAGCCTACGGCTCAGACGTGGCCGAAGCTGCATGGGCCGAGTTCCAGACTATCGAAGGTGAAGGCGGCTACGGAACCAGTCTCATGGCGGACGCGTTCCAGGCCAGAATTGGAGCGGTGCGGGCCGCTCGCATGAAAGACATCTCGAAGCGCAAAACACCGCTGACGGGGGTCAGTGAATTTCCGTTACTGGATGAGATCGAAGCACCCGTGGCTGACATCGTATGGGACGACCCCAAGGATGGTGTGTCTGGTGAGGGCCTGGAAAAGCTTCTCCCGCAACTTGCCAAGGAAACTGGCGACGACGCAATGGCTGAACCGCTCTGGCCAGTTCGTCTCGCAGAACCCTTTGAGCGACTGCGCGATCATGCCGCCGCCCGTCTTGAGGCGACCGGAAAACGGCCCTCGATCTTCCTCGCTACGCTGGGCCCCCTTGCAGAACACAATGCACGGCTCGATTTTGCGCGGAACTTCTTTGCGACAGGCGGCATTGATGGCGCGTCTCCGCCTGTGCCGCCGACGAGCACGAGCGAACTCGCCGCCGCCTTTAAAGCCTCCGGCTGTCAACTCGCCGTCATCTGTGGCTCGGACCCTCGCTATGAAGCAGAGGCCGCGTCTGCTGCTGCTGCTTTGAAAGAGGCCGGCGCTCAGCGCATATACCTCGCCGGAAAGCACGAAGCCGACGGCGTCGACAGCAACATTCATATCGGCGTCGACGTCATTCACGCCCTCGAACTTGCCCATGCCGAACTGGGGATCGCCACATGACCAGCTTTCCAGACTTCACGAAACTGGACCTCGGGTCCGGAACGGGCGGCAGCTCTTCAACAGCCAGTGGACAACCCTGGATCACACCGGAAGGCATACCGGTCGAGGCATCCTATTCGGCGGCAGACACAAATGGCCTGGACTGGCTCGACGACTTTCCGGGGCTCGCCCCGTTCGGGCGCGGTCCTTATCCGACCATGTACACGCAGCGCCCATGGACGATCCGTCAGTATGCCGGCTTCTCCACGGCAGAAGACTCCAACGCCTTCTACCGGCGCAACCTCGCCGCCGGCCAGAAAGGCCTCTCGGTCGCGTTCGATCTCGCCACCCATCGTGGCTACGATTCAGACCACCCGCGCGTGGTCGGCGATGTCGGCATGGCCGGTGTTGCGATCGACTCGATCTACGACATGCGCACCCTCTTCTCGGGCATCCCGCTTGATCAGATGTCAGTGTCGATGACGATGAATGGTGCGGTCCTGCCGGTTATGGCGCTCTACATCGTCGCCGCAGAAGAACAGGGCGTGTCGCCGGACAAACTTGCCGGCACGATCCAGAACGACATCCTGAAAGAGTTCATGGTGCGGAACACCTACATCTATCCGCCCAAGCCTTCGATGCGGATCATCTCCGACATTTTCGCCTACACCTCGACGAACATGCCGCGCTTCAACTCGATCTCCATCAGCGGCTATCACATGCAGGAAGCCGGCGCGACGGCCGATCTGGAGCTTGCTTACACACTCGCAGATGGCATCGAATACATACGCGCCGGAATGGCAGCCGGGCTGGAAGTCGACAAGTTCGCGCCACGCCTGTCCTTCTTCTGGGCGATTGGCATGAACACCTTCATGGAAGTCGCCAAGATGCGCGCCGCGCGCCTGATCTGGGCGAAACTGGTTCAGCAATTTGATCCCAAGTCCGATAAGTCCCTCAGCCTGCGGACGCACTCACAAACATCGGGCTGGTCGCTGACGGCGCAGGACGTCTACAACAACGTCATCCGCACCTGCTTTGAAGCAATCGCGGCAGCGGGCGGTCAGACGCAATCTCTGCACACGAACAGTTTTGACGAAGCCCTCGCCCTGCCAACGGACTTTTCCGCGCGGATTGCCAGAAACACGCAGCTCTTTCTCCAGCAGGAAGGCGGGGCCTGCCAGACCATCGATCCCTGGGGCGGGTCTTACTATGTCGAGCGGCTGACGCACGATCTCGCCGCAAAAGCGCTGGTCCACATTGAAGAAGTCGAGAAAATGGGCGGCATGGCCAAGGCCATCGAAGACGGCCTGCCGAAACTGCGAATCGAGGAAGCTGCCGCCAAGACGCAGGCGCGGATCGACAGCGGCGAACAGACGGTTGTGGGCGTGAACAAGTTCCTGCTTGATGAAGAAGAGGATGTCCCGGTCCTGAAGGTCGACAATGCAACCGTCCGCAGAATGCAGCTCGACAAGCTGTCCCGCCTGAAAGCAGAGCGTGATGAAGCGGCTGTCACGGCGTCACTCGATGCCATCGCGAAGGCTGCTTCCGGTACAGAAGGCAACCTTCTCGCGCTGGCGGTTGATGCAGCACGCGCAAAGGCGACCGTAGGCGAAATCTCCGAAGCGGTTGAACGCAGTCAGGGTCGCCACAAGGCGATCAT
>JBCBTR010000133.1:0-5618 GCA_039818545.1 Pseudomonadota bacterium | reverse complement strand
TGAGGATGGGGCGGGGTGTGGGTGCGTGTTTCCGGTCTTGCAGCTGACCGCATCAGAGATGGGCCCTCAGATGGCCGGTGGCCATCGAGGGTGACGCGGGTGGAGCGTGTGGCTCTACTGTTCGGACGCCGGATCAGCTCTGGAATACAAACGAAGCGCTAGCTAGATCAGCGGGAGGATGTGATCGCGAGTTAGGGGAGCCAGCGGCAGGCCGTCAGGATTGTTGACGGGGAGCCAGACCAGTTCGGCGATCTCGGCCTGGGCCACGGGCTTGCCGATGAGTTGAACTGCGAAGATTTCCGCGTCGACCTCATATTCCGGCTCGTTTGCGGCCTCTGCCACAAATCGACCCTTGTACTGGAAGCTGCCGTCGGAGACGGGACATCCCAGCTCCTCCCGGATTTCGCGCGCGAGGGTTTCATGTGCCGCTTCATTGGGCTCGCTTTTGCCGCCCGGTTGCATGAAAGCTGACGTTCCGTGCTTCCTTACAAGAAGAACACGGCCCGCAGCGTCGGTGATGAGCCCAGCGACGATCCGTATGCATTTCGCAGACTGCGACCTCGTATTCATTTCACGGCGCTAGCAGGATTCGACGGGGTGTCTCTGAGTTCACCCTAGAAGAGCGAACCCTGTTGGCCGGGGGATTTTTTGGCTGGCTTCCTCCGGGGCGTATCGCCGGGATGGACCGTTGCTTCGCCGTCAACGAAGGTGAGGCGGAGTGTATTGGCGGCGTTGGCGCTTTCCGCGCTTCGAACAAGCGCGCCATCATCGTCGCGAACGAGGGCAAAGCCGCGTGCCAGCACGGATTCGTGCGACAGGGTGCCGAGGAGCTTTGTCGCGGCCTGCAGGCGTTCCGCCTTGCGAAGGGAAAGGCGGTCCAGCGCAGGGCGGGCCCGTTTGGCGACATCGATCAGGGATTGCCGGCGGCGGCGCAGATCCACATTCAGCGTATCCGGTCGCAATCGGCTGGCGAATTTGGAGAGTTCGAGCTGTTTGGCGCTGACCGCAGCCCCGAGCGCCCGTTTGAGGCCGGCTTCGGCGAAATCGAAACGCTGGCGTTTCGGTGTCAGGATCGCATCCGGGCGGGGAAGGCGTGCGGCGCGCAGGCCGTCGCGGCCGCTGGTGACCTTTCGGGAAAGCCCCCGCATCAATCGCTGGCCCTGCTCATTCGCCAGCATCATGAGTTCCGATCGCACCGGCACCGCGATCTCTGCTGCGCCCGTCGGGGTCGGGGCGCGAGCATCCGAGACATAATCGATCAGGGTGGTGTCGGTCTCATGACCGACCGCCGATATGAGCGGGATTTCGCTCTCGAAGGCGGCGCGGACGACGTTTTCCTCGTTGAACGGCCAGAGATCCTCAATGGAGCCGCCGCCGCGACCGACGATGAGGACATCCGGGCGTTCTGGCCCCGTCATCGCGTTGAAGCCGCGTATGCCGGCCTCGATCTGGGATTTGGCATTCTCACCCTGCACGAGAGCGGGCCAAAGGATGACGGTGGTCGGGAAGCGGTCTTCCACGCGATGAAGGATGTCGCGGATGACCGCGCCGGTCGGGGACGTGACGACGCCGATCACTTTCGGGAGGAAGGGCAGCGGTTTCTTATGGGCCTGATCGAACAGGCCTTCGGCGGCGAACTTCTTCTTGCGCTCTTCCAGCAGCGCCATAAGCGCGCCCGCCCCCGCCGGGCGCATGGCGGTTGCGATGAGCTGGTAGTTGGAACGGCCGGCATAGATGGAAAGCTTGCCCTCGGCGACGACTTCCAGACCTTCTTCAGGCCGGAATGGCAGGCGATCGACCTGTCCCTTCCACATCACCGAATTCAGGACGGCCTTGTCGTCCTTGATGTCGGCATACATGTGGCCGGAGCGCGCAATGGTTACACGGCCAAGCTCGCCCCGGACGCGGACGAAATCATAATTGGTCTCGATCGTTCGTTTCAAATTCGCCGAGAGTTCGGAAACGGTCAGTTCGGGTAGGTTGGTTGGGGATTCGGACATTTGCCACGTTTAGCGTCCGTCGGGATGGAAGGCCATTCGCCAGACTGAGTTGCCCGGTGAATCCGATTTGCGGCGGTTACATTCGGCAGCGGCTTCAGCTAGAGGAACGCCATGCGGCGACAGCTTCGAAAACTCGTTCGTTGGTTGATCCCGCAGCCCGTCATCCGGTTCGTGTGGAACGGATTCTCTGATCTCTCGGATCTCCCACGGCGGCTTGCTGGCAGGCATCCACCGCAACCGTTTCGGGTGGTGCACAATGTTGGCGGCGGTGATTATCACGCCATTGGCCGCTACTATGTCGATAGCATCAGCCGGCGTGTTGACTTCAAGCCGGGCGGACATGTGTTGGACATTGGCTGCGGCACTGGACGGATCGCCGCGCCGCTGATTGCCCGAATGGATGCAGGTGGGCGCTATACCGGCTTTGATGTGTCCAGCCGCGCCATTGGGTGGGCGCGCCGGCATGTGGCAAGCGAGACCGCATCGGTCTCGTTTATCCATGTCGATCTCAACAATAGCGAGTACAACAGAAGTGGTCGTGAAAAGGCGTCGGCCTTTCGTTTTCCCGCAGAGAATGAGGATGTCGATGTGGCCATCGCGACGTCTCTCTACTCTCATTTGCTGGCGGACGAGGCGGTGCACTTTCTCAAAGAGACGGCGCGCGTCCTGAAGCCGGGTGGCCGTGCAGTCATCACGGCGTTTCTGATGACTCCTGAGATACTGGAGCGGGTGAAGTGTGGCGCAGCGCAGGTCGCGTTCAAGCCGTTTGCCGAGGGGAGTTACACCACCGAGCCGAGAACGCCTGAGGAGGCTATCGCCTTCGACGAGACGCTGTTTTTTGACTGGGTTCGTGCCGCCGGGCTGACGTCTGCCGTGCCGGTCGAGCGCGGCGCATGGTCGAGCGACAAGACCGAAGGCGCGTTGCAGGACTGGCTCGTTCTGGAGAAACCGGGCGGTTGACGCCGACGCGCACCATCCTAATGGAGGGCCCATGAACGTACTCATTATTGGATCTGGCGGGCGCGAGCATGCGCTGGCCTGGAAGATCGCGCAGTCGGCGCTCGTGGACGAGGTGTGGTCGGCACCGGGCAACCCGGGAATGGATGCCGTTGGGCCGTGCTTTGATGTGAAAGCGGACGATCTGGAGGCCATTCAGAAACTGGTGCTGCAGATCAGCCCGGACTTCATCGTTGTCGGGCCGGAGCAGCCGCTGGCGCTGGGTGTGGCGGACATGCTGCGGGCGCGGGGGTTTGATGTGTTTGGGCCGTCCAAGGCGGCGGCGCAGCTGGAAAGCTCGAAGGGCTTCTCCAAGGACCGCATGGCCAAGTATGGCGTGCCGACAGCGCGGTTTGGCCGGTTTACCGAGACCGGAGACGCGCGCGCGTTTCTCGACGGGATGGACGCGCCCTATGTGCTGAAGGCGGACGGGCTGGCCGCGGGCAAGGGCGTGGTGATCGCCGAGAGCCGGGAAGAGGCCGAGGCGGAGATTGAGGCCATGCTGGGCGGCAAGTTCGGCGATGCGTCCACCGAGCTCGTGATCGAGGAATTCATGGAGGGCGAGGAGGCGAGCATTTTCGTCATCACGGACGGGACAGGCGCGATCTACCTGCCGCCCGCGCAGGATCACAAGCGCGTCGGCGATGGCGACACCGGACCGAACACGGGCGGAATGGGGGCCTATGCGCCTGCGCCCGTGCTGGACGATGCGATCATGGCGCGGGTGAAGGCGGAGATCGCCGAGCCGATGCTGAAAGGCATGGCAAAGGACGGAATGCCGTATCAGGGCGTGCTCTATATTGGCGTCATGGTGACGGCGGACGGGCCGAAGGTCGTGGAGTTCAATGCGCGCTTTGGCGACCCGGAATGTCAGGTGCTGATGGCGGGCCTTGCTGGTGATATCCTCCCGGTGCTTCTGGGATCGGCGACAGGCGGGCTTGCCGGCAATGAAGCGGCGTTCGCCTCCATGCTGGAACTGGACAATTTCCAGCCGACGGCGACGGTGGTCATGGCGACGGATGGGTATCCGGGCACTTATGCCAAGGGCTCTGCGATCACGGGTGTCGAGGCAGCCGGCAGTATTGATGGGGTGACCGTTTTTCATGCCGGTACAGACAAAGACAGCGAGGGCACCTTGATCGCGTCTGGCGGGCGCGTGTTGAGTGTCACGGCCGTTGGCGAGGATCTGAACAGCGCGATCGAGACGGCCTATCGCGGGGTTGATGCGATCGACTGGCCTGAAGGGTTTTGCCGCCGGGACATTGGCTGGCGCGCGAAGGCACGCTGAACCTTACAATCGGGAAATGTCGGAACGGTTGCCGCCGCGGCCCGTTGATTACCCGTAGCAACTTACGGAGATCTATCCATGACAAATGCAAACATCGACATTCTCAACGACGTCACCAAAACGCTTATCGACAGCAAGAAGGGCTACGAGACCGCCTGCGATATGAGCGATGACAGTTTTCCGCTCCGTTCGGAGTTTCGCCGCCGCGCCAGTGAGCGCCAGGAACTGATCAATGAGTTCCAGCAGCAGGTGCGTTCCTTCGGCGGAGAGCCTGAGACCGATGGCGGCGCTGCCGGTGCGGCCCACCGGGCCTTCAGCCAGCTTTCAAGCCTGTTCCGCGACGACGAAAAGGCCGCCCTGTCAGCGATTGACGATGGCGAGGAGTATCTCGCTGAGCAGATCGAAGACAAGATCGAGAAAGGTTCCAGCGAGCTCACGCCGGAAGTGCGTCAGCTGCTCAATCGTGCCCTGGCCGCGGCCTGTGAGGGCGAGCGCTTTGCGGAGCGCATGGAAGATCACGTCTAGACGCGAAGCTCTTCAATACTGACCAGAGAAAGGCCGTCCTTCGGGGCGGCCTTTTGTTTTGGTCCTTGCGGCATTGGGCGTCGCAGATAGTTTAGCCGTATGACACCGGAACACTCTCTACAGATACTACTGGCAACGCTCTCCGTTGAGCGCCACGACGGCATCTGGTCTTTCAGAACCGGACCGGAGCGCCCGACGTCCGAAGAGGCGGCGATGGTGTTCCGGGAGCAGGAAGGGTGGACGAGCATCGAGCCGGCGCAGCTCGTTGATGGCGGCGACAATCGCTGGGTCTGGCTGGAGCTGAGGGTTTACTCAGATCTCAACGCGGTCGGGTTTCTGGCGGCTGTCGCACAGGCGCTGACCGAAGCAGGCGTGCCCTGCAACGCCGTCGCGGCATTTCACCATGATCATATCTTTGTCCCCGAGCACATGGCCGCTCGTGCGATCGCTGCAATTGAGCACCTCAAACGGCCCACGTAACGTAGCGTCGGGCGTTTACGCGGCGCGCTACTTCGCTAGTGTGCGCCAGACAAAATCACAGGGAGGCGCGCCATGGCTGACACCGGCGATGCTCAAGAGCTATTCACCGGCACCAAAGAGGTGGCCGAGTCGCACCAGTTCAACGAGGACAACCTCGCGGCCTGGATGAAAGACAATGTCGAGGGCTATGAAGGCCCGCTCGAAGTGCGCCAGTTCAAGGGCGGACAGTCGAACCCGACCTACCAGCTTGTGACGCCTTCGAAGAAATACGTGATGCGCCGCAAGCCGCCGGGGAAGCTGCTGCCGAGCGCGCACGCCGTTGACCGCGA
>JBCBTR010000132.1:0-5648 GCA_039818545.1 Pseudomonadota bacterium | reverse complement strand
CGACAAGCTGTTCGTTCAGGAAGGCCGCAAGGTCTTCAAGGAAGTCGTGCCGATGGTCGCGACCATGATCGGCGAAGAGCTCGAGCGTCTTTCCATTCAACCCACCGAGCTGCGCCGTATGTGGCTGCATCAGGCGAATGCCAACATGAACCGACTGATCTCTTCCAAAGTGCTTGGCCGGGAAGCAAGCGACGATGAAAGCCCGACCGTGCTGGACACCTACGCCAACACGTCGTCTGCCGGATCGATCATCGCGTTTCACAAGCACTCGGATGATTTCGCCGCTGGCGAGAAGGGCCTGATCTGCTCGTTCGGAGCGGGATATTCTGCCGGAACCGTGTTCGTCGAACGGGCAGCCTGATCGGCTAGAGCGACAGGCCAAGGCTCGCGGCACGTTCGATCATGTCCGCACCGGGCGCTTGCGAGAGATCGAACGCGATCCTGTCATCCTTCAGCGACAGCGCAGCGGCATGCAACATCAGGCGCGGCGCTGTGAGGGGCCCATGTCCATAGTCTGAATCGCCGAGAATGGGGCAGCCCATACTGGCGAGGTGAACGCGGATCTGATGGGTCCGGCCCGTCTCCGGTTTCAGCTCGATCACGGCATAGCTCTCCGTTTTCGACAGGAAACGCCATCGGGTCGCGGCGCTCCTCGCGCCTTCGGTCTTCTCATCCACGGCGAGAATTCGGACGCGCCCCGCAATCTTCGCAGATGCGAGCGGGGTCGTGATCCGGCCTCTGGTCTTTTCTGGAATCTCGCCGCCGACCAGCGCAATGTAGGTCTTGCGGACGCGGCGCGTGGCGAAGGCCTCCCCGAGATGTGCCGCCACGGGCTTGGTCTTCGCCGCCACGATCAGGCCGGACGTGCCGGCATCGAGACGGTGGACGAGATCGGGGCGCTTCCCGTTCGAACGCGCGAAGGTCCAGAGCAGATGATCGAGATTGCGGGCGCGATTACCCCGCGACTGGCTCGGCAGACCGGACGGCTTGTTGAAGACGAGAATGCTGTCGTCTTCATGCACGAGAAGCCCGCGCACGAAGGCCTGATCTTCCTGACTGATGTGCGGAATGTCCCGGTTGCGGGTCATTGGCCGCCCCGCTTGCTCCGGAGATCAGCCCAGTGTTTCAGGCGGTCCGCAATCGGCTTTTCCCGGCCCTCGCCTTTGGGGTCGTAGAATCGCTCTCGCGGCATGCCATCCGGAAAATAGGACTGACCGGAAAAGCCGTCTTCAGCGTCATGATCGTAGGCATAGCCCTTTCCATAGCCCTGCTCTTTCATCATCGCCGTTGGCGCATTGAGGATGTGCTTGGGCGGCGGCATGGACCCTGTCTCCTTCGCCGCGCGTCGTGCCGCCTTGTAAGCGACGTAAGCCGCATTTGATTTCGGCGCGGTCGCCAGATGGATCACCGCCTGCGCAAGCGCGAGTTCCCCTTCCGGGCTGCCAAGGCGTTCATAGGTCCGGGTCGCTTCATTGGTGATCATCAGTGCCGTCGGATCAGCAAGCCCGATATCTTCGGATGCCATCCGCACGAGGCGGCGCGCGAGAAAGAGCGGATCTTCCCCGCCTTCGAGCATCCGGGCAAACCAGTAGAGCGCAGCATCGGGATCCGATCCGCGTACGGATTTGTGAAGCGCGGAAATCAGATTGTAGTGCTCTTCCCGGTCCTTGTCATAGGCGGGCGCGCGTTTCTGGAGCGCGTTTGAGAGCGCGTCAGCGTCCAGTGTTTCACCTTCGCTGGCGAGCGTGAAAGCCTGCTCTGTGAGGTTCAGCAAATAGCGCCCGTCGCCGTCCGCCATATCGATGAGCGCTGCCCGCGCCCGGGCATCCAGCGGCAAGGCCCGACCTTCTTCGGCCTCGGCCCGGGTGATCAGCAGGTCCAGCGCGGCCTCGTCCAGACGGTTCAGCGTCAGCACCGCGCATCGCGACAGCAGCGCGCCGTTGATTTCGAAACTTGGGTTCTCGGTTGTCGCGCCGACGAGCGTAACGATGCCTGCCTCAACGAAAGGCAGAAACCCATCCTGCTGAGCGCGGTTGAAGCGGTGGATCTCATCGACAAAGAGCAGCGTTCCCTTGCCAGTTGCCCGCCGGCCCTCGGCGCGATCAAAGGCGGCGCGCAGATCCTTCACGCCGGAGAAGACGGCGCTGATCGCTTCGAATTCAAGATCTGTCTCTGCGGCCAGAAGGCGGGCGATCGTCGTCTTGCCAACGCCGGGCGGTCCCCAGAGGATGATGGAAGACAATCGCCCGGTTTTCAGCATCCGCCCAATCGCGGCATCCGGTCCGAGGATATGATCCTGCCCCACCACATCGGAGAGCGTGGCCGGACGCAGCCGGTCGGCCAGCGGGCGCGGCGCATCATCGGCAAGGCCGGAGGCTTCGAACAAATCTGACATTGGTCCCCTCGTGCTCCGGCGCGTCTTCCCTGCTATATTGATCAGCGGAGGAAACAATCATGAACGGCGAACTAGAGTTCTACACCAACCCGATGTCGCGCGGCCAGATCGTCCGGTGGATGCTGGAAGAGACAGGCGCGCCCTATGAAACCAGGATCATCACCTATGGCGAGGAGATGAAGGGCGAGGCCTATCGGGCGATCAATCCGATGGGAAAGGTTCCGGCCATCGTCCACAAGGGCCATGTGGTCACCGAGTGCGCAGCGATCTGCGCCTATCTCGCCGATGCCTTTCCTGATGCTGGCCTTGCGACTGCGCCCGCCGACCGGGCCGATTATTATCGATGGATGTTCTTCGCCGCCGGACCGCTGGAATCTGCGGTGACGAACAAGTCCCTTGGGTTCGAGCCAGCAGACGATCAGCAGAGAATGGCAGGCTATGGCAATTTCGATCTCGTCATGGACGTGCTGGAGCAGGCTGTTTCGAGGACGCCCTACATCACGGGAGACCAATTTACGGCTGCGGATGTCTATCTTGGCGCGCAGGTCGGATGGGGCCTGCAATTTGGGACCATGCCAAAGCGTGCCGCCTTCGAGGAGTATTGGGCGCGGATCAGTTCGCGGGAGGCCTACAAGACCGGCTCGGCGAAAGATCAGGCGCTGATGCCGCAGGAGGCCGTTTGATGTCATTACAGATTACCCCAAGCGATCAGGCCTGCGGCGCAGAAATTCGCGGCGTCGATCTCACCAGGCCGCTGGACGATGAAACCATCGCGGAGATCCGCGCGGCGTGGCTCAAACATCATGTGGTCGCCTTTCCTGATCAACCGATGAGCAATGACGATCTGGAACGGTTCACCCAGTATTTCGGCCCCTTCGGGAACGACCCTTTCTTCGGGCCTATTCCGGGCCATGATCACATCGCGGCGATCAAGCGAACGGCCAATGAGACCGCGCCGATTTTTGCCGAGAGCTGGCACACCGACTGGAGCTTTCAGGAGACCCCGCCGGACGGCACCTGTCTTTTTTCCATCACCATCCCGCCAACGGGCGGCGACACGCTTTTTGCCAATCAGCACAAGGCGCTGGAGGAGATGCCCGCAGACCTGCGCGCAAAACTCGACGGCAAGATCGCGATCCATTCCGCGCGCAACGGCTATTCCAAGGACGGAATGTACGGCGCGAACGATAAGGGCCGCAGCATGGATATCCGCCCGTCGGATGACGCGCTGGCGACGCAGACCCATCCGGTGATCCGGAACCATCCCGAAACCGGCGAGCCCGGCCTGTTTGGAACGGCCGGTTACATCATCGGGTTTGAAGGGCTGGACGAGGCCGAAGGCGAAGACCTGCTTGGCGAGCTCTATCGCTGGCAGACGCGACCAGAGTTTCAGTATCGCCACTCGTGGGAACCCGACATGCTGCTGATGTGGGACAATCGTTCGCTGCTGCACATGGCGACCGGTGGATATCAGGGCCATGATCGCCTGCTGCACCGGACGACAATTGGCGGACGGCCAAACTAGATGACCAATGACCCGGGGAGGACATTTGATGTCTGAGACCACACACCTGCCGCACGTTCATCGGATTAGCGTGACGGCTCCGCTCAACTGGCTGGCGCTCGGCTGGAGGGACTTCCAGCGTGCGCCGGGACCGTGCCTGATTTACGGGATCGGGCTGGCGGCGATCAGCGCCGCGATCATGGGCGTGCTGGCGACGACGGGGGCGTTTCGATGGTTTCTCGTGCTGGTTGGCGGCTTCCTGCTGGTCGCGCCGATCCTCGCTATGGGCGCTTACCAAGCCGCGCGGATGCTGGAAGCCGGCCAGCGCCCGCGCATTTCCGACATGCTGTTCGTGCGCTCTGCCTTCCGACGGGATCTCGCCATTCTGGGCGTCGCGCTGTTCGTTCTGTTCGGGCTCTGGGTGAATGCGGCTCACCTGACCTACGGCCTCTCGACGCGCGCGGTTCATCACACGACCGCCGACTTCCTGACCTTCATGCTGACGACCTCGGACGGTCACAGCATGGCAATGATTGGCAGTGTGATTGGCGGGGCCATTGCCTTTCTTGCCTATTCGCTGGTGGTGATTTCCGCGCCGATGCTGCTGAACGAGGAGAGCGACGTGTTCATCGCCACCATCACCAGCGTGCGGGCGGTCGTGGAAAACTTCCTGCCCATGCTAGTCTGGGCGGTGCTGATTGCCGCGCTGACGGCGATTGGAATCGGGACGGCGTTTCTCGGCCTGATCGTGATCTTCCCCTGGATCGGCCTTGCCAGCTGGCACGCTTATCGCGAGCTGACACACGGTCACGCCTGAGCGCGATCAGACCGGCCCGCCACAAGCGGCTAGGAGATCGCAAGCGGCCGTTCTGTTGACTGAAGACCATTATGGGCGTTTCTGCCCTCATCGGCCCGCTCCACAAGCGCCTGTTCCGAGCCACGCCCCAAGAACGTCCGGCTCAACATACTGAGAATGCCCAGCAATATGAGCGCCAGGAAGCTCATCGCCAGTCCGATTCTCTCCGCGGGGAACATCTTCAGCTCGCCATAGATCTCATACGTTCCGGCGGGCACATCCGTGATGATAAATCCCGTTTCATCGTCCACACTGGTGTTGAGGTCCACGCCATCGCTTGTCGTCAGAGTCCATGTCGACAGGAATAGTCGCTTGATCTGAAGCGTCGCCGGGGACTCTGCTGAAACACTGATCGTGAAGCGTCTGCCTGACTCGGTCTGGAAGTCTGTTTCGGCCTGTCCACCGATCACCGCCGTTTCAGGCGCGGCCTGAGCTTCCCGAAGCCATGCTTCGTAGTCTGGGCCCTGCAGATGCCCTTCGCCAAGTTCAACACCTGCCGGAACGTACTCCGCAGGGTCACGGCCGATTTCGGTATGTGAGCTGATCGCCTGAAGTTCTGCCGTTTGCTCTTCCCGGATAGACCAGCGTTCAGAGATATAGAAAGAGCCCGCGATATTCATCACGATCGCGGCCGCCAGGCCGGCGACCGGAATGTATCGCAGCGATGACTTGCTCTGACCGAGTGCCCGAAAAGCCGCGGCAGCAGCGAGAAGCGCTGTCATCATCAGGAAAAGATCGCTCTGGGCCAGCACTCTCCACGAGAACTGTATTTTCGGGAGAATAGGCACGTTCTCCCAGAACAGTCTGCTGACGGGGACCATCAACAGGAAAAAGAAAACGGCACCAGCGAAAATGAAGAGCGCGAACACGTGCTGCGTGTTCTCTTCTTTTCG
>JBCBTR010000131.1:0-5655 GCA_039818545.1 Pseudomonadota bacterium | reverse complement strand
CTGATCTTCCTGACCTTTGTGAATGTCCTGAACTTTGTTGACCGGCAATTGCTGGCGAGTTTTGCGAACTTCATCGTGCCCGACCTTGGGCTCACCGATGGGCAGTTCGGGCTTCTGACCGGCCTCGTCTTCATATTCTTCTACGCCATCATGGGCCTGTTCACCGGCTACCTTGCCGATACGGTGCACAGGCCACGGCTGGTGGCGGCGGGGCTGTTGCTGTGGAGCGCGCTGACCGCGGCGTCCGGCGCAGCGCGAGGGTTTGTGTCCCTGGCGATACCGCGCATGTTTATCGGGGTGGGCGAGAGCGTGCTGACGCCAGCCTCCATGTCCATGCTGGCGGACCGGTTTCCGGCGACGAAACTCGGCTTTGCTTCAGGCTTTTATTATATGGGCGTGCCGATCGGCGTTGGGGTGAGCCCAAGGTCGGGCACGATGAAGTTCGCAAAACTCGCCAGCAATTGCCGGTCAACAAAGTTCAGGACATTCACAAAGGTCAGGAAGATCAGAAACCTGTGGGCTCCGGGAAGCGTGACATCATCGGGGCCCACGCCTTCACGCGGCGTGTGCTCGTCCGGCTGCACAGAGTCTGGCATGCCCGTCCCTCCCTTTTGTCCGCCTCTGATGGGCGCTGGCGTTCACGGTAGGGATGCGCGGTGAAACAACAAGCGAATTCGCTAACCCCTCGGCACCCATGGACGCGGGGGGCCGACGCCGCTTAACGTATGCGGGACAAAACAAATACGGCGGGAGATGCAGGGCGAATGGATATTCAGGACAGTATTGTAGTCGTCACGGGCGCAGCCAGCGGCATCGGCCGGGCGCTGGCGAAACGCTTCGATCAGGAAGGCGCAAAACTCGTCGTCTGTTCCGATATTGACGGCGACGGCGCGCAGGAAACGGCAGACGCTGTGGGCGGTGTGGCCTTCCAGACCAATGTTGCCGACGAAGACGATATCCGCGACCTGATCGAAGCCGTCGAGGAAGATCACGGCCCCATCGACCTGTTCTGCTCCAATGCCGGCATCGGCATTGGTGGCGGTGCGGAAGTCGACAATGACGGCTGGCAGAACATCTGGGATATCAATGTGATGGCCCATGTCTGGGCCGCCCGGCACCTCATCCCCCGCATGATCGAACGCGGCGGCGGCTACCTGCTCAACACCGCCTCTGCCGCAGGCCTGCTGAGCCAGGTTGGCTCTGCCCCCTACGCCGTCACCAAGCACGCCGCGGTCGGCCTCGCTGAATGGCTCGCCCTCACCCATGGCGATGACGGCATCAAGGTCTCGGTGCTCTGCCCGCAGGCGGTGCGCACCGCCATGACCGCCGGAAACGAGGATGGCGTCGCCAGCGTCGATGGCATGATCGAGCCGGAAGATGTCGCCGAAGCCTGCGTGCGCGCCATTGAGGAAGAGACCTTCCTGATCCTGCCGCACCCGGAAGTGCTCGAATACATGCGCAAGAAAACCGCAGACTATGATCGCTGGATTGGCGGCATGCGGAAACTCAATCGCGCCTATCAGGGCTAGCAAGGGCCTCAGCCATGAAACGTCTCCTGATCGCCAATCGCGGCGAGATCGCCATCCGTATTGCGCGCTCTGCGGCGGATATGGGCCTCACAACGATCGGCATCTATTCCGAGGATGATGCGGACTCCCTCCACGTTGCCCGCATGGATGAAGCCATCCCGCTACCGGGGCGCGGCGCGCGGGCCTATCTCGACATTGAGCAAGTGGTGGCGCTCGCGAAGAACGCCGGCGCAGATGCTATCCATCCCGGCTATGGCTTTCTGAGTGAGAATTCCGCCTTCGCCGCAGCCATCGCAGAGGCCGGGCTCACCTTTGTCGGTCCGACCCCGGAAACGCTCTCACTCTTCGGCGACAAATCCCAAGCGCTCAAACTGGCGCGTGACGCAGACGTCGCCACCCCCGCAGGCCGCACCGGCATCAGCGACGCTTCAGAGGCCGCCGACTTCTTCGATACGCTCGGCGACGGCAAGGCCATGATGCTCAAAGCCGTGTCCGGCGGCGGCGGGCGCGGCGTGCGGATTGTCCGTTCCAAAGACGAGCTGACCGAAGCCTTTGAGCGCGCGTCATCCGAGGCGCAGGCCTCCTTTGGCGACCCCTCTCTCTATGTCGAGGAATACCTCGAAAATGCCCGCCACGTGGAAGTGCAGATCGTCGGCGACGGCAAGGGCGCGGTCAGCCATCTCTGGGAGCGTGAATGCAGCCTCCAGCGCCGCCACCAGAAGATCATCGAAATCGCCCCGAGCCCCAGCCTCGACGACGAACTCCGTCAGGAGATCGTCACGGCCGCCGTCGCGCTTGGAAAGGCCACCGACTATCGCGGTCTTGGCACGATGGAATTCCTCGTCGCCGGTCAGGATTTCCGCTTCATCGAAGGCAATGCCCGGCTACAGGTCGAGCACACCGTCACCGAAGAAATCCTCGGCCTCGACCTCGTCCGCACGCAGCTCGAAATCGCCGGCGGCAAGAGCTTGCGCGAGCTCGGCCTGCAACAGTCCCGTGTGCCGGACCCCCGCGGCTATGCCATTCAGGCCCGGATCAACCTTGAGACCATGAAGGCCGACGGCTCAGTGCGTCCCGGCGGCGGCTCCCTCACTGCCTTCGAAACGCCGACCGGCCCCGGCGTGCGCACCGACACCTATGGCCGCGTCGGCTACAAGACGAACCCCGCCTTCGACTCGCTCATCGCCAAGCTGATCGTCCACTCCCCGGCTCCCGACTATGCCAGCGCCGTCTCGCGCCTGCGCCGGGCGCTGTCTGAGTTCGTCCTTGAGGGCGCACCGAGCAATCTCGGTTTCATGCAAGCAATGATGGCCGACGCCCGCGTCCAGTCGAACGAGGTCCATACCCGCTTCATCGACGAGAACGCCGGCGACTTCATCACCGCCCCTGATGCGCCCGCGCCAAAAGCGCAGCTCGCAGGCGCGGCCGTCGCCTCGGCAGATCCCCTCGCCGTCCTCGATCACGGAAAAGGCGCAGGAGCGGCTCCGACCGCCCTTCCCGAACCCATCGCGCTCGCCGACGAGGCCCTGCCAGACGGCACCGCTGCCGTGCGCGCGCCGATGCAGGGCACGATTGTCAGCTTCGCCATTCAGCCGGGCGATCCGGTCTGGGAAGGCCGCACGGTCGCCATCATCGAAGCCATGAAGATGGAGCATGAGGTCCGCGCCGATGCGAGCGGTATCGTACGCGACCTCGGCGCGAGCGTCGGCGACACGATCTTCGAGAACCACCCCATCGCCTATCTCGACGCGCAGGACATCACCCCCGGCGAAGACGCCGCCAGCACCGAGGTCGACCTCGACCATATCCGCCCCGACCTTCAGCGCGCGCTCGACCGCATCGCCGCCGGTCATGACGAGAACCGCCCCGAAGCCGTCGCCAAGCGCCATGGCAAGGGCAACCGCACGGCACGCGAGAACATCGAAGACCTCTGCGACCCGGGCAGCTTCGTCGAATACGGCTCCGTCACGCTCGCCGCCCAGCGCCGCCGGCGCGAGATGGACGACCTGATCAAGAACACAACCGGCGACGGCATGGTCTGCGGCCTTGGCCACGTAAACGGTGATCTCTTCCCGGAAGAGCAGTCCCGCGTCATGGCCATGTCCTACGATTACATGGTGCTGGCCGGCACGCAGGGCGCGCTGAACCACTACAAGAAAGACCGGATGTTCGAGATCGCGCAGCACCAGCGCCTGCCGACCGTCCTTTACGCTGAAGGCGGTGGCGGCCGGCCGGGCGACACGGACACCTCCGGCGTCGCAGGCCTCGACTGCCTCGCTTTCTCCCTCTTCGCCCAGCTCTCCGGCCTCGTGCCCACCATCGGCATCGTCAATGGCCGATGCTTTGCCGGCAATGCCGTCCTGCTCGGCTGCTGCGATGTCATCATCGCCACCGAAAACGCCAATATCGGCATTGGCGGCCCGGCCATGATCGAAGGCGGCGGGCTCGGCGTCTTCAAGCCGGAAGAGGTCGGCCCGATGGACGTGCAGGTGCCCAATGGCGTCGTCGACATCGCCGTGAAGGATGAAGAAGAAGCCACCGCCGCAGCCAAGAAATACCTCTCCTACTTTCAGGGCCCGGTCGCCGGCTGGGAAGCTCCGGACGAGCGCGAGCTCCGCTTCGTCGTGCCCGAAGAGCGCAAGCGCTGGTACGACATGTGCAAGGTCATCGAAGGCATCGCGGATATCGGCTCCGTGCTGGAGCTGCGCCCGGCCTACGGTATCGGCGTGCACACCGCATTCATCCGCGTGGAAGGCCGCCCCGTCGGCATCATCGCCAATAATCCCGGCCACCTGTCCGGTGCCATAGACAGCCCCGCCGCCGACAAGGGATCGCGCTTCCTGCAGCTTTGCGATGCGTTCGACATCCCAGTCGTGTCGCTGGTCGACTGCCCCGGCATCATGGTCGGGCCGGAGATCGAAAAGACAGCCCTTGTGCGCCATGCCAGCCGCATGATGGTCGTAGGTGCGAACATCACCACGCCAATGATGGCATTTGTGGTCCGCAAGGGTTACGGCCTCGGCGCGCAGGCCATGGTCGGCGGCGGATTCAAGTCGCCCCTGTTTACGCTGTCATGGCCGACCGGCGAGTTTGGCGGCATGGGTCTCGAAGGCTTCGTGAAGCTCGGCTACCGCAAGGAGCTGCAAGCCATCGAAGACCCGGACGAACGCCTGAAGACCTATGAAGACATGGTCGAGAAAATGTATGAGCGCGGCTCAGCGGTGAACATGGCGTCTCATTTCGAAGTGGACGATGTGATCGACCCGGCCGACACGCGCCGGCGCATCATGGCCGGGCTGAAATCCCTGCCGCCCATGCCGGTACGAACCGGCAAGAAGCGACCAAATGTGGATACCTGGTAGGCGCGCCTAGTTGGCCGCGAGCAGCAGGTCAGATCGCTCTGGCGTAACCGGCGGATAGAAATCAATGCAGGATCGCGCCGGTTGACCGAACGGGCGATACGACACGCAGGCATATTCTGCCGTTGCGCCGGATTCGAAGTTCGGGCGTCCATGCCAGCCATAGAGATCTCCGGTCCACAGATTCATGGTGATCTTTCCGGGCGTGACGGGGATGCCATCCGAACCCGGCTCGGTCTCATGGATCAGTTCGCCATCGACAAACCACGCCACACGGTCGGGACGCCACTCAATCGCATAATGATGGAAGTCCTCTGACGCGTCGAATGGCAGGCGAACCGTCTCGCTCGCGCTGGGCACGCCGTTCTTGAACATGTTCAGCTCGACCCGGCGCGTATCCTTGCCAAGGAACTCGATATCGATCTCGTCATGCGGTTTGCCAAAATAAGGCCCGGTATAGGTGAAGAAGGCAGAGACCAGCCCCGCCCCCTTGGCTGGCTTCATCACGACTTCATAACGGCCATAGCCAAACGTGCTCTTGGTGCTGATCTCACCGGTCAACCAGTCATGATTGCCCGGGCCTTTCGTCCTGTCTGTGATGGAAAGCTTCAGTCCATCAACCGAAGCGTCCGCATTCTCGGCGCCGGTATCATTCTTCCAGAACGGAACACTGCCGGGATGGTCAGAGCGGTGAGATCAGCACCAAGAGCACGTTTGGCTATGGCCGTTATGAAGTCGTGATGAAGCCAGCCAAGGGGGCGGGGCTG
>JBCBTR010000130.1:0-5731 GCA_039818545.1 Pseudomonadota bacterium | reverse complement strand
GCAACGCCGCGCGGCCAAAGCTCGCCGTGATCATCTCAAGCGGTTCAAAAATCCGGTTTGAAACCGTTTCGGCATAGGACAAGCCCGTCCGTGTCTCGATCGCCTCGGAGACCGCGTCATAGGCGACGTTCTGGTAGGTGTGGCACTCGCCAACCGCGCAGGTCGCCCGTAGCCGGCCGAGCGCCCGGCGGATGTCCACCGGATCCCGGCCATCCTCCAGCCGTGTATCGTAGGCATTGGGGACGATGCCGATCATGTGGGAGAGCACATTCTCAAGCGTCGCGCGCGTCTCCCCTCCTCCGGGCAGGCGCAGGGACGTGTCGAACGACGCGATCGTGTCGGTGAGCGAGAGCCGGCCCTCTGTCGCCAGCCGCACGGCCGTGGTCGACGCTACCCCCTTGGAGAGAGAGGCCCAGCGAAAGACGGTCTGGTCTGTCACCGGCGCGCCATCGCCGAGCCGCGTCACCCCATATCCCTTTGCAAAAGAGACCTCGCCATTTTCGACAACAGCCACGGCGAGCCCGACAATTTCTTCATCGGCGGCCAGCAGAGCCAGCCGCGAGTCCAGGCGCTCATAATCAATGGTTTGAGAGAGGGCAGCAGGCGCAGCCAGCCAACCTGCAACAAGGAGGATAGCAATGCGGAACACGTTCATGGATCAAACCTCAAACCAGCGGCAGGCATGCGATGGATTGAGTATTCGCGGCTTCTTTTACACCTGTAAACAGCGCGTGGCTGACCGGGCTGTGATTGGTTGAACGGCGGCACCCGATAAGGCACCGCCGCCCGATATTTGAGATCAGAGACCCTTATTGGGATTGATCAGATACTTCTCGCCCGTGGCTTTCTGATTGTAGGCCTGAAGCACAGGCAGCTGCAGCGCTTCGGTGAGCGAGATCTCCTGCGTGTAGTGGCTGGCAAAGGTCGTTTTCAGCTCGGCCAGAACACGCTCACGGAATTTCTTGCGCCCATCTGCGCCGATCCGTTGCAGGAACGGGGTCAGCAGCCAGCCGCCAACGCCCCATGCCATGCCGACACCCGGCGGAATCTCGCTGGGGTGAAGGTCGAGCCGTCCATAGATGTAGACCTGCTTGTGCGCGGTGGACCCGTAGCGGCTGTATTCCTTGGCATTGAGGTTGGCCGCCGCTTCCATGGCGACAAGGATCTGGCCGGCGAGCGGTCCGCCGCCAATCGCGTCAAAGGCGAGCGTCGCACCGGTTTCAGCGAGCGCGGCGATCAGGTCCTGCATGAATGTGTCAGAAGCGGTGCTGACAATGTGCTTCGCACCGATCTCGCGCAGGATCGCTTCCTGCTCAGGCTTGCGGACAATGTTCACAAGGTCGATGCCGTCTTTCAGGCAGATCTTGTTGAGCATCTGGCCGAGGTTTGAGGCGGCAGCTGTGTGCACAAGCGCGGTATGGCCTTCGAGGCGCATCGTCTCCGTCATGCCGAGGGAAGTGAGCGGGTTCACATAGCAGGATGCGCCATCGGCGGCGCTCGCATCGTCGGGCAGCGCCATGCACTGGGCGACATTGAGGAGGCGGTACTGCTGATACATCTCTCCGCCGAGCACAGCGACCATTTTGCCCATCAGGGCCTGCGCAGCATCGGATGAGCCCGCCTTGACGACGACGCCCGCCCCTTCATTGCCGACGGGCAGAGACTGGTCGAGCCGCGGGGTCATCGCGCGCATGCCGGGTTTGGAGATGGGGGCCGTGATCACCGGGCGGTCCGATGTTCCGCTGGCCGTCGCCGCGCTGATATCGGCCGCGCCGACCAGAAGGCCAAGATCGGATGGATTGATCGGCGTGGCATCGACGCGGATAACAACTTCATCCGGGCCGGGCTCCGGTGTTTCGACCTCGACAAGCGAAAGCTCAAGCTCGCCGCTGGATTTCACTTCGGAGCGAAGCTGGAGCCCCGTGGTCTGGCTGTCTGACATTGTTTGATCTCCCTTGTTTCCTGCGTGCATAGCGCCGCGCCGCGAGCTGTCATAGCCCGCCCCAAGGGCAAGTGTTGATCGGGCAATCGTGGCGGCAGGCAGTCTTAGCAGCTCGATTTGTATCTTGTTAAAGCGTTAGCGCTAGCCAAGTCGCTCTTAACGTGTAGGATCGAGGGGCTTGGAATGTCGGACTTTGCTATTGAAACGTCGAAACTGTCGTCCGGGGCCCTGGACAGTCAAAAGGTCATCGATCAGGCATTGACGACGGTTCGCCAGCATCTCGGCATGCATGTCGCCTATCTTTCCGAATTCGTGGATGGCCAGTCCGTTTTTCGCAACGTGGATGCGCCCGGGCTGGAAGACCTCATCAAGGTCGGTGACAGCCGAAGCCTCGAAGACGTTTACTGCAAGCACATCCTTGAAGGCCGACTGCCGGAGATGATCCCTGATACTGCGGCGGAGCCGATCGCCGCGGCCATGCCGATCACGAAAGCGGTCCCGATCGGATCTCATATGAGCATTCCGATCCTGCTGGAGTCGGGGGAGCCGTTCGGCATGTTCTGCTGCCTGAGCCCGGAGCCCAATCACAGCCTCAATTCGCGCGACCTCGAAACCATGCGGATCTTTGCAAACCTCGCCGCAAATCAGGTCAATCACGACCATGCCGCCCAGCAGACCCTGCGCGAGAAGAAGACGAGTATTGAAAGCGCCCTGCAAACCCGGGCCTTCAACATTGCCTACCAGCCCATCGTTGACCTCGGAGAGATGAGGCCGGCCGGGTATGAATCCCTCTGCCGGTTCTCAGCAGAGCCATACCGGACGCCGGATCTCTGGTTTCACGACGCAGCAGATGCGGGCCTCAGCGTAGAGCTCGAACTTGCCGCCATCCAGCAGGCGCTTGAAGCCATGCCCTGGCTCGAGGCGCATCAATACCTGTCCATCAACGCCTCACCGAGCACCGTCGTCTCCGATGCATTTGTGGATACCATGACGGCAACACCGCTTTCCCAGGTCGTGCTGGAGATCACCGAGCATGCGATTGTGGACGATTATGACCGGCTGACCGGGGCGATTGATGCACTGCGCGAGCGGGGCATGCGGCTGGCGGTGGACGATGCCGGCGCGGGGCACTCCTCGCTTCGGCACATCGTCCAGCTGAGCCCGGAATTCATCAAGCTCGATATGAGCCTCACCCGGAATGTTGACAAGGATCTCGCCCGGCGGGCGCTTGTCGGGGCGTTGATGTTCTACACGCGCGAAACCAGCGCGCAGATTATCGCCGAGGGCATTGAGACCGAGGCCGAGCTCGAAACGCTGAAACTGCTCGGCGTGCGCCGCGGACAGGGTTACCTGCTCGGCAAGCCGTCTTTCGATCAGTTCGAGACAGCGAAACCAAAAAGCATGGGCAACGCCTAATCAGCCGTCGACGGGGCGATTTCGATGATCGTACTTTGATCGCTGGCCCTTAGCAGGACCCGCAGGTCCGGCTCGGCCAGCGCCACGCAGCCTTCAGTGGGCGCATAGTCCGGCCTGGCGAGGTGCATGAAAATCGCGCTGCCCATACCGGGGACCGGCGGATCGTCATTATGTCCAAGTTCCACGATCAGGTCGTAGACGTGATCTTCACGCCAGAGTTTCTCGTGCGAGGCCGGGAACGGGACCGTAACGAGGCGATTATAGAGCGGATGCTCCGGGTCATCGCACCAGCCATCCTGTTCGGTGAGCGCCAGGGTCTGTAATCCGGTCTCCGGTTTTGCCACCCTGTCCGGCCGGTAGAAGACGCGCCGCATCGGCCATGCCCCGATCGGGGAGGCCCCATCCCCTTCCCGCTTGGTCTCGGCCAGTGTGACACCGCCCTTTCCGAGCGCGCAACGGGCTTCGAAATCGGGCCCTGTTATGAGGCCATCGGCGCTTGCAATAAAAACGATGCTCACGGACTGCTCCTTGGAATGTGATCATTCCCTTGTCATAGTTTATGCGCAGTGTCCCGCACGACACACTAAGTGGCGATGCGAGACACGAGGGAGACGCAAAGCCATGTCAGGCCAGAAGACAATATTGCTGATTGATGATGATGACGAGTTGCGCGAAGCGCTCGCCGAACAGTTTGAGCTCTATGACGGGTTCACCATCCTGCAGGCGGCCACCGCGACCGCTGGCGTCAAAGCCGCAACCGAAGCCCGGGTCGACCTGATCCTGCTGGATGTCGAACTGCCAGACATGGATGGCCGCGAGGCCTGCAAGCTGATGCGGTCGAAAGAAGTGCGCGCGCCCGTGGTGATGCTGACGGGCCAGGATACGGACGCGGACGCTATTCTGGGCCTCGATTCCGGGGCGAATGACTATGTCACCAAGCCATTCAAGTTTTCCGTCCTGATGGCCCGCGTGCGCGCCCATTTGCGCAGCTTCGAGCAGAGCGAAGACGCCACCTTCCAGATCGGGCCATATGAATTCCGCCCGTCCATGAAGCTGCTGACCACGGAAAGCGAAAAGAAAATCCGCCTGACGGAGAAGGAAACCAACATCCTGAAATATCTCTACCGAGCCGGCGGAAAGTCCGTGGCGCGAGACGAGCTTCTTTCAGAGGTTTGGGGCTACAATGCCAATGTCACGACGCACACGCTGGAAACACATGTCTACCGGCTGCGTCAGAAGATCGAGCCCGATCCGGCAAATGCACGCCTCCTGCTGACAGATACGGGTGGATACCGGCTGCAGCCTTGACGGCGCTGGTCGTCTTTTCAGGTCTTCCGGGCACGGGCAAGACAACGCTGGCGCGGGCCGCTGCCGAGGCGCTCGGCGCGGCTCATATCCGCATCGACACGATTGAGGATGCGCTGCTGCGCTCAAGCCTCGGGATCGGGCAACCCGAAGAAGCGGGATATCTCGCAGGCTACGGGCTGGCCCGCGACAATCTCACATCCGGGCGAACGGTGATCGCGGATGCGGTCAATGCGGTGGAGATCGCTCGCACCGGATGGCGAGAGGCTGCAAAGGCGGCCGGCGCGAAACTCGTCCCGGTTGAGATCCTGTGTTCCGACATCGAGGCACATCAGGAGCGCATCGCTCTACGGCCATGGGACCTGACGGCCCTGCCCTCACCCGACTGGCAGGCCGTGGCGGATCGCAGCTGGGAGCCGTGGCCGGAACGGGTGATCCGGATCGACACCGCAGGCGAGGCGACGCAGGCCAGCGCAGACCGGCTGATCCGCCGTCTCCGCACGGAGATTGATCTTCAGATCCGGCCGGCCCGCCCGGACGAGTTTGATGCGGTGGCGCGCGTCTGGCTCGACAGTTGGGAATCGATTGGCATTTCGAACGAGAAAGACCTTGGCTATGACGCGCTGTGCAAACGGCTTCCTGGAGAAGTGGCCAATGGCTGGTCGCTCTATGTGGGTGACATGAAGGGCGCGCTGACGGGTATGCTCGCCTTCAATCGGGAAACCGGGTGGCTGGATGAAGTGTTCGTCGCACCAGCTTTTCAAGGATGGGGAGTCGGCGGTGCGCTGCTCGACTTCGCCAAGGCAGAGCTGCCGGGCGGCATAGGCCTGAGCACGGCCGCACTGAACACGCATGCCCGCAACTGGTATCGGCGCGAAGGCTTTGTCGAGGGTGAGACGACCCGGCTGGAAGACTTTGACCGCGATGTCGTCACGTATCGGTGGCGACCCGCTTAAGGCGCTTTCACAGTGACGCTGATCGGCGCGTGGTCTGAGGGTTTCCAGCCGCCCCGCCAGCCCAGATGAATCCGATAGCTGTCCATATCGGTGAGCGGGGTGGCCGCTTTGT
>JBCBTR010000129.1:0-5805 GCA_039818545.1 Pseudomonadota bacterium | reverse complement strand
GTCGAGATTGATGAAGCCCGCGACGTCGCAGACCGGCTGGCAGACCGCTACGCCTCGATCGACAAGGTCGTGTCCTAGGCTGCTGTTCTGATCGCCCAGGCGAGCAGGCAGCCCCACCCAATCAGCAAGCCAACGCCGCCAATCGGCGTGACCGCGCCTAGCCATCGCGGCGCACCGAGCGCCATGGCATAGAGCGTTCCTGAAAAGATCAGCGCGCCGCCTGCAAGCGCCCAGCCGCCGGTTGAGGCAAGGCCCGTCCGTCCGCTCATGGCAATGGCAAGCGCGGCTGCTGCATGAACCAGCGCATAAAGCGTCGCGGTTTCCCACCAGCCAGTCCCTTCAGGGGACAGCCGGTCCCGCAGGCCATGCGCCCCGAAGGCTCCCAGGGCGACACCTGCAAAACCAATTGAAGCGGCAGCAGCGGCAAGCAGGTTCATGTCGCACCGCCGTTTTGAGGGATCGCATAAGTGACAACGGCATGGCTCGATGGCTTCTCCGCGCCGGCGATCCGCACATCGACATCAGCCACGGCGAGCGTCCGCCCGAGTTTCATCAAACGCGCTTCAGCCTCCACCACGTCGCCAATGCAGGGGCGCAGGAAGGTCATGTTCAGAGATGTGGTTACGGCCATGGGCACGATGCCGAGCTTTGTCATGATCGCCATGTACACCACCGTATCGACCATGGACATCTGGGTCGGCCCTGAAATGTAACCGCCGGGGCGCAAATGGCTGCCATTGGCCTCAAGACGCACGATACAGCGGCCATTCTCCATCAGCGTCACGCGGCACCGGTTTTCCGATCCTTCGAACGTATCATCCAGATAGGCATTGGCCTCTTCGACGGAGACTTTTGTACTCATGCCCGGCATTCCCTTCCGGCAGGATTGACCCCCGCCCTGCGTCTCGTCCAACCTACCTGTGACAGCGGCACCGCCAAGAGGTGCCCCCACGGGAGGACGACCGCAATGCTGACCAAGGGCGACGAGTACCCCATCCACCAGACACCGGAGCCGGTCGCTTATGCCGGCTCGGACCGAAACTTCTACGACCGCTATTTCTACAATGGCTACAATCAGGACGGCTCCGTCTTCTTCGCGGCGGCGTTTGGCGTCTATCCGCACCTCAACATCATGGACGGGGCGTTTTCCGTTCTCGTGGACGGGGTGCAGAAATCGGTCTTCGTGTCCCGCCCGCTCGAAATGGAGCGGATGGACACTGAAGTTGGCCCGATGCGGATCGAGGTCACTGAACCCCTCAAACGGATTCATCTCCATTTGAATGAGACCGAAGGGCTCGCCGCCGAGCTGATGTTCGAGGGCCGCGCCTTTCCCATCGAGGAGCCGCGCTTCAATTACCGGCAGGGCCCGCGCATGCTGATCGACTGCACGCGCATGACTCAGAACGGCCGCTGGGACGGGATGATCCGCGTCGATGGCAAGACGATCGAGCTGCACGGTAAATCGTGGCAGGGCACGCGCGACCGGTCATGGGGGGTGCGCCCGATCGGTGCGCAGGATGCCCAGCCGCTGACGCCGGTCCAGATGCCGCAATTCTACTGGATCTGGACGCCCACCAATTTTCAGGACAAGTCCATGTTCTTCCATGTGAACGAGGACGGGCAGGGCGGTGCATGGAACACGCGCGCTGTGCTTGCGGCAGATGGCGCTGCGACCGAAGACCTCGCCCATCTCAACACCCCGAAAATGCAGGTCGAATATGCCCCCGGAACGCGGCGGATGGCATCTGCTCAACTGGACCTTACAGACGGCATGGGTCGGCCTCACAAAGTCACGTTCAAACCGCAGTCCACCTTCCTCATGAAGGGCATCGGATACGGTCACGAGACATGGCGTCATGGGGCCTATCATGGCGAACAGCTCGCCATCGGGTCAGAGACCTTCAAGCCGGAAGAGGCCTCGTGGCAGGATCCTTCGAGCCTCCACATTCAGGCGATCTCCAAAGCCATTCATCAAGGGCCGGATGGCGAGACCTCCGAAGGCATCGCCGCCTATGAACAGCTCTTCCTTGGGCCGCACGCGCCGTCCGGCTGGAAGGACATTCTAGATGCCTGAGGCGGTTCAGGACCCGGCGCTCGCTAAGGCTTTTGCCGCCTATGCAGAAACTCGCATGGCGGAGGCGTCGAATCTCGAAGTTACCCAGCTCGCCCGCATTCATGGCGGTGCAAGCCGGGAAACCTTCTCCGTCGATATTGCGTTTGACGGCCCCAATGGGCGCGAAACCAAGGGTCTGATCCTGCGCAAGGATCCGCCGGACAGCCTGATCGACACCGACCGAAAAGTGGAGTTCGCGGCCATTCGTTCCATGACGGGGGCAGGTATTCCCGCGCCCGACGCGCTCTTTCTGGAGCCGGACCAGAAACATCTTGGCGCGCCCTTCTTCGTGATGGGACGCATAGAAGGCGGGGTTCCCGTCAATCCTTTCCGCATCGAGGAAGTCGAACCGCACAGGCAGGCCATCGGCGAGCAGTTCTTTCGCCATCTCGGCTCGATTGCGAGGGTCGATCCGGCAACCTCTCCGTTGGCGGACGAAATTGAAACGCCGTCCCCGGACGCCTGCTGGAAACGCGAGCTCGACTATTGGGAAAACGAGATCGACACCAATGCCCGCGCCCCGCAACCGATCTCGAAAGCCGCGATCCGTCATCTGCGCCGGGCTCCACCGCCGCCGGCGCAGCGCCTGTCCATCGTTCATGGCGACTATCGGTCCGGCAATTACCTCCATGATGGGGCGGGCGCGATCAACGCCGTCCTCGACTGGGAAATGGCGCATATCGGAGATCCGTATGAGGATCTCGCCTGGGCCACCGACCCGCTCTGGAGCGGAACCGACATGGAACTCGCCGCCGGGCTGCTGCCATGGCCTGAGGCGATTGCCATCTGGCAGGAGTCGAGCGGCTGCACGTTCGATCCAGCCGCTTTCGAATGGTGGTCGATCTTTGCCAGCGTGAAAGCGATGGGCATCTGGATCAGTTCCGCGCGCGCCTATGCCGACGGAAAGAATGACGATCCGATCCTCGCTTGGTCAGGCTGGTTCACCCATTGCGCGCATGAACTGACCCTCGCCTCGCGGCTCGCCCCTAAATACGGCGTGGAGATGCCATCATGACAGACATCGGAATGATCCTTCAGAAGCTTGGCGGCACGCTTGTCGGGGAAGTCGTGCCGAAACTGGAGGGTGATTATGCCGGGGGTCAGGCGGGCATGGCTGGCATGATGGCCGTGATGGCCGGAGAGGCGTGGGACGGCGCGGCCGACCGCCTCTATCGCGAAGTCGAGGGCATGCGCGCACTGCTCGCGGCTGGCGGGGTCGAGATCAAGACGCAACCCGACAGTTTCAAACTGTCCGATCTGAACGCCGTGCGAAACACGCTCGCCGATGAGCTGATCGAGTTGCAGACCCGCCTCGAAACAGCAGATGATGAGGCCTCAAAAGCGCTCAACACGCAGATCTGGGGCTTCTTGCTGGCAGGTGCCGCTGAGCGCATGCCAAACCCGCCGCAATTTGAGGAAGAGACCAGCTAGCCCCGGTCGCCGGGATAGATTTCCTTGCCGTCCACTTCCAGCCGGAAGAGGTCGGGCCGGGAATAATGTCCGGCGGGGTCGCTCGCCATCTTGCACTTGCGGGCAAGCTCAAGGTCGGCGTCCACAACAAGCACGCCTTCCTCCCCGATCAGTGGCCCGGCCACGATTTCCCCGCGCGGATCGATGATTGCCGACCCGCCATTATGGTCGAACTCGTAAAGCGGCAGGAACCTGTCCGGGACGTGGCCTCTCATGCGAAGCCCGGCTGAGCAGACCACCCAGGCTCCGGCCTGGCTCGCAAAGGCCCGGCTCAGCAGAAGCTGCCGCGCCCAGACCGGTTGCTCCGGCACCGTCTCGGGTTCGCGCCCCGGCCATGCTGCCACATGCACATCGACGCCCTGCGCCATCAGCGTGTAGCCCGGCAGGACCGCATTGTGCTCCCAGCAATTCAGTCCTGATAGCCGTCCCCAGTCCCGCTGAACCGGCTTTAAGCCCTTCGCATCGCCATCGCCCCAGACCGAGCGCTCATGATGGGTCGGCTTGATCTTGCGATGACGGTTCAGGATTTCGCCCTCGCGCGAGATGAAGAGCAGGGTGCAGTAAAGTGTACTCTCCGTCTGCGGATCAAGCTCATTGATACCGATCACGAGGTCAGACTTTGCGCGCTTGGCAGCGGTGCACAGCGCGTCGGTCTCTGGCGCGCCCACCTTGATGCCATTCTCAAGCAGCGATGCAGCGGCATCCCACCAGAGATCGCTCAGGGAACTGTCGATGAAAAACGGGTAGCCCGGCAACCACGCCTCGCCGAAAGCAATAAGCCCGGGCTTGTCTTTCGCTGCTGTCTCAATCCAGCGCAGCGCCGTATCAAGGCTGGCCGCCTTGTCGAAATAGGCCGGTGCGGCCTGCACCGCCGCGATGCGAAGTGTGTCCGTCATCCCCAAAGCTCCCGGACGGGCGGGCTGACCATGCCCGCCTCATATTGAAGGCCATGTGTCACATCCTGCGCGAGCCAGAGCGGGCCATCGAGATCGACCGCATCTGCGAGCTGTCCAAGAAGAACCGCCGGGGCCATCGAGATCGACCCGGCCACCATGCACCCGACCATGACACCCAGTCCGACCTGCCGGG
Source organism: Pseudomonadota bacterium (assembly GCA_039818545.1). Taxonomy (GTDB): domain Bacteria; phylum Pseudomonadota; class Alphaproteobacteria; order Caulobacterales; family Hyphomonadaceae; genus JANQQC01. The sequence goes on along the minus strand of JBCBTR010000129.1, from coordinate 1,133 downwards.
CCGCGCGCACCATGTTCAGGCCCTCCGTGAGGCCGCCCGTCTTGTCGAGTTTCACATTCACGACGTCATAGGCCCGCGCCAGCTGATCGAGGTCTGTCGATGTGTGGGCGCTCTCATCGGCGCAAACGGAAATCGGGGAGGCCCGCCGCACGAGCGCACCATCCTTGCCGGCTGGAAAAGGCTGCTCGATCAGCACCACGCCAAGAGCCCTGGCCTCGCGTGCCAGTGTCGGGAAGGTGTCGGCATCGAGCCCCTCATTGGCGTCCACGATCAGCCGCGCATCCGGGCGGGTGCCGTGTACGGCCGCAATCCGTTCGATGTCTTCCGGTCCACCAATCTTCAGCTTGAGAAGTTTGCCGGGGGCAGCCTTTGCGGCGGCGGCCATGGCGTCTGGCGTATCAAGGCTCACCGTGACGGCGGTTTCCAGCGGCTTTGGCTCAGGAAGGCCCGCAAGCTGCCACACTGGCTGGCCTGAAAGCTTGGCCTCGAGATCCCACATGGCGCAGTCCACGGCGCATCGGGCCGCCCCCGCCGGGAGCAGTGATTGCAGCGTCTCGCGTGTTGCTCCGGCTTCGATTTCACCCCTGATCGCCTCGATTTCGGCGGTGACGGAGGCAACGCTCTCATCATATCGCGCATAAGGCACACACTCGCCCCGCCCGACGGCATCGCCGCGCGTAAGGGTCGCAAGAAGTGTTTCGGCATGACGCTTGCTGCCTCTGGAGATAGAGAAAGCAGCGCTGAGCGGCGCGGTGACGCGTGTGATCGCGAGGGCTGTTGCTGGCATAGGAACGGAGTTTGTCGAATTTAACAGGTCTTCTGTCGCTGGGCTTAACCATGTTTTGCTACAGAATGGCAGAGAAATCATGGTGATGAGCGCAACAACCTCCCCTGAGTTTGCCTTCGAGACCGAAGGCGGCCGGACCTTTCTGAAGGTCGCGGGGGACTGGACTGTAACCACAATCGGGGCGCTGGACGATGTGCTTCGCGCCCTTCCGGAGCGGGTTGAGCCGCCAGCGCTTGATGTCACAGGGCTCGGCAAGCTTGATACTGCAGGCGCATTTATCATCGACCGCACGATCCGTTCAGGATGCAAGGTCTCCGATCCTCCGCTTGATCTCGTCGGCAAGCAT
>JBCBTR010000128.1:0-5881 GCA_039818545.1 Pseudomonadota bacterium | reverse complement strand
GTTTAGTGAACGTGTTCATTTAATTTTCGGTGCGATATCCGGTGCCTTAACAACAGCCGCCGAGATTTCAGACAAGAGGGTTGGCGACCGCCTAGAGCTGGAACACCCGCGTTGGCTGGAAGCGTCCGGCGCGAACTTCGCCGAGTGCGACGGCCGTGTCGCCATCCATGGCGAGGGCGATGCGGTTTTCCGGATCGGCAGCCTCGGCCCGCCATTGCTCCACCAGATGCGGCAGCAGCACGATGGTGCGGCCCTGACGAAGCTGGGCTGCGCCATCCGGACCGATGTCGAGGGCAGGGGTGTCCGAAAGCGGTGTCTCGATCGGATCAAGGGCCGCCCGGCGCGCGCTTGCATCTTCCATGGCTTCGATGTCGGCGAGCGACACGGCGTTGGCTTCATCGAACGGGCCAACGCGTGTACGGCGCAGCTTCACGATATGGCCCTCAGTATCGAGGTCCGAGGCAAGATCCCGAGCAAGGGCGCGGACATAGAAGCCTTTGCCGGTCACAACATGGATTGTCACATGGTCGGCGTCCGATGCATCGGTCACCGACGCTTCGTGCACAGTAACGGGGCGCTTCTCGAGTTCGAAATCCTCGCCCTCACGCGCGAGATCATAGGCGCGTTCGCCATCCACCTTGATCGCGGAGTACTTTGGCGGAACCTGCTCGATATCTCCGACAAAAGCGGCCAGCGCTGTTTCCACGGCCTCCCGCGCCGGGCGGGCCTCGCTTGTGGCGATCACCTCGCCCTCGCGATCCTGCGTGGCCGTGCTTTTCCCCCATTCGATGGTGAAGACGTATTCCTTCTCGCCATCCATCGCCCACTGAACGGTCTTGGTCGCTTCACCGAAGGCGATGGGGAGTATGCCATCGGCCAGTGGATCGAGCGTGCCGCCATGGCCGACCTTTTGCGCATTGAGCAGGCGTTTCAGCGCGCCGACGCACTGGGTCGAGGTCATGTCGACCGGTTTATCGAGTCCGAGCCAGCCATGAACCGGATCGCCCTTGCGTTTGCGTTGTCGCGCCATGTGGGTTTTGCCTGTGATTTGCGGGGCAGACCGGATCGAACGGTTACCGCGCCATGCGGACGGAAGTGTCTGTGCTGAAGCGCGCGGAAATGGCAGATGCTGCGTGTTTTGTGAACCCGCCTGTGCAGCATTTCGTCGCCAAACGCTCGACACCACGGTTTTTTTCGGCTGTTCTGCCGCCTGCGCCTGGGTGGGGCGCATGAAGACGCAAGGTATAGTTCATGAAAGTCGCAATTCTCTCCGTACTCGCTACCGCCTTCCTCGCTGCAGGCTGCGCCACGGCCCCGCTCACCCTCAATGACAACCAGATCGTGCGCGGCGATCGGATCGGCGACGTTGAAATCGGTATGCCGCTTAACAGCCTCCTCGCGCTGAAAGGTACTCCGCGCCAGACCATCCCGATCAAAGGCACAGCCGCCACGACATACGTCTTCGACGGCCTCACCGTGGGGGCCCATGACGAAGTTTACTGGATCATCGCCAAGGATCCCCGCTTCCGCACCGCCAGCGGCATCTCTCCGGGCGCGGAGCAGATTGCAGCACGTGGCTCACTTGGCCAGCCGGTCTGCGTCGCGTCCCGCGAAGCGACCACGATCTATGATTATGGCGACCTCTATTTCGAGGTCGACGATGCCAGCGGTAAGGTCACCGTGATTGGCGTGCAGGCCGAGACGCAGACCTGCAAGAGTTAGGGGAGTGCGCTCTAGGGGGCGGTCTCCGGATAGAGCCGCTCCCGTCCGCGCTTCATATAATCTGACAGCGCGTTGTCATTCCGGACAAAGCGGCTGGTGTCGGTCTCCACCGGTGTGGCGACGACCGCCGACAGCATCGCGACAACGCTCATATCTGCGGCGGTCGGTTCCTCACCAAAGAGAAACGGCGTGTCCCCGACCAGGCTCCGGATCGCGACAATATCCTTTTGGACGCGCTCGAACCGTTCGGCATCGCTGTGCCGTCCCATACCCTGACCGTTGAGACTGGCGAGCGCCTGTTTGCGAACCTGACCGGTGATCAGTCCCCGGACCGGGAAGGGAATTTCTGAGAAGAATGCCTGCTTCACATGAGCCCAGTTCTCATCGTTGCCCCACCGGTCGCAGACGATTGCGAAGTAGATGTGTTCCTCCACCATCCGGATGACAGCCCTTGAGGTTGCGCGGTCTGTGTTGCTGAGGCCCTCATCGAAATCCACCCCGGTCTTGCGCTCGAGATAGCTGCGGATCTGGTCGCTGTCGGCGATGATCTCTTCGTCGGTCTGGAGAACCGGGAGTTTTGACTTCGGAGCCTTTCGCGGATCGGCGGTCTCCTCCACCTCGTAATCAATCCCAGCCGCTTTGAGCATGCAGAGTGCCTTGACGCAGAACGGGCTGGCGCTCGGTTCGCCAAAGACGGCGGGATAGATGACAAGCGTGTTCATGGAGGTCTCCTTTTCCAGTGAGGCTCAGTCTACGCACGCTCTGCTGTCACTTTTTGTCAGCATAACGTATTAGGGTCATCCCATGGCCCGCAGCGACCGCCTCCTTCGCCTCATGCAATGCTTGAGAACGGCCCGTCCTCCAGTCACCGCGGCATATCTGGCAGGCGAACTCGATGTCTCGATCCGGACGCTTTATCGCGACATCGAGACTCTTCGCAGCTCCGGTGCGCTGATCGATGGCGAAGCCGGGGTCGGCTACACCTTGCAGGAAGACCCGGCGCTTCCGCCCATGCTGTTCAGCCGGGATGAGATGGAGGCTCTTGTGCTGGGCTTGCGGGAGGTTCGCGAAGTCGGCGATCCCGTCCTATCGACCGCCGCCGAAAACGCGCTCTCCAAGCTGAAAGCAAGCCTGCCGCCGCGCATGCAGGCCGAGTTCGAGCATGCCGTCCTTTATGCCAAGCGCTACGTTCAGAGACCGAGCGTCCAGATCGATATCCAGACGCTGCGAGAGGAAACCCGCGAAGAGCGCGTCATCACGATCGACTATGTCGATGAACATCAGGTGGCCACCCGGCGTGACATTCGCCCGCTGGCAATCGTCTACTTCGAGAAGTCGCTTGTGGTCCTCGCCTGGTGCGATCTCAGGTCTGATTTCCGCATGTTCAGGATCGACCGCATCCAGCAGATGACCGCGACGGGCGTGTTCTTCCGCCCGGAACGCGTCCCGATGCTGAGAACCTTCCTCGCGCGCCTGTCGACGGAATCGGATTGATTCCGGCTTTCGCAGTTGACTTCCCTAACGTCCCGGTCCGGTTTTCTTCGGCAAAAGAAGCGTGAGGACACATCCATGAAAGTAGCAGCGGTCAAAAAGCCCGGCGGACTTGAAAATCTGGTGATCGAAGACCGGCCGGACCCACAGCCCGGGCCCGGTCAGATACAGGTCCGGATTGAGGCGAGTTCGCTGAACTATCACGACTTCGTCGTCGTTATGGGCGGTATCCCAACCGAGGACGGCCGCATCCCGATGTCGGACGGGGCAGGTGAGGTGACAGCCGTCGGCGAGGGCGTGACCCGCTTCAAGACCGGCGATCGTGTGCTCTCCACTTTCTTCCCCGACTGGCTCGCGGGTGGCCCGCAAATGGCGGGCTTCTTCAGCGTGCCGGGCGATGGCGCGGATGGGTTCGCGGCAGAGCAGGTTGCGATGTCCGAGGACGCCTTCACACGGATGCCTGAAGGTTACTCCTGTCAGGAAGCGGCCACGCTCCCTTGCGCGGCGCTGACCGCATGGCGCGGCATGTTCGTCGAGAACAATGTGAAACCCGGTGACTGGGTTCTGACACAAGGCACAGGCGGGGTGTCGATCTTCGCCCTTCAATTCGCCAAGGCGGCTGGCGCGCGCGTCATCGCAACCTCCTCGTCCGATGAGAAGCTCGAAAAACTCAAGCAGCTCGGCGCGGATCACCTGATCAACTACAAGGAGACCCCGGAGTGGGGGAAGAAGGCGTTCGAACTGACCGGCGGACGCGGCGTCGACGAAGTCGTCGAGATTGGCGGGCCGGGCACGATGGCGCAATCCATCGCCGCGTGCCGCATTGGCGGACACATCTCGCTTATCGGTGTGTTGACCGGCGTGTCTGGCGAAGTGCCAACCGCCGCGCTGTTCTCCAAGAACATCACTGTGTCAGGCATCACGGTTGGCTCTCGGTCCCATCAGGAAGACATGGTCGCGGCGATTGAAGCAAGCGGCATCAAGCCGGTCATCGATTCCGATTTCCCGCTGGACGATATCGCTAAAGCCTTCGCACATCAGGCCTCGCAAAAGCACTTCGGCAAGATCACGCTTTCGATCTAAGCTTTTGCCAACACATGCGGAGGGGCGCGGTTCAGGCCGCGCCCTTTTGCTTGAAGTATTCCAGCGTGCCGCGTGTGATGATCTCGTCCTTGGCCTCCAGCGCATGCGCCTCTATGTCCGGCGCGTCCTTCACCGCAGCATAAATGCCGCCGAAATCGTCATAACAGGTGTCCAGAAGCGTCTCGAAACTCTCGATCACGAAATAGGTCTGCTGGAAGTCGTCGATGATGTATTTGGTTCGCATCACCCGGGCGAGATCGAACGCCACCCGGTTGGGGGAGGGGGCTTCCAGCGAGAATACGCTTTCCTTCGGCGAGGAAAGAATACCCGCCCCGAAAATCCGCAAGCCTTCGTCTGACCGGATCAGCCCGAACTCGACCGTGTACCAGTAAAGCCGCGCCAGATTGTGCAATTGGCCGAGCCCCATCGCGCGCTGCCCGCCCTTGCCATAGGCTTCCATGAAATCTGCAAAGGCAGGATCGGCGAGAAGCGGTACGTGACCGAACACATCATGAAAGACGTCAGGTTCTTCCAGATAATCAAACTCTTCTTCCGGTCGGATGAACGCGCCCGCCGGAAAACGGCGATTGGCGAGGTGATTGAAGAACACATCATCCGGCACGAGATCGGTCACCGGCACGACGCGCCAGCCCGTCAGCGGTTCCAGCCGATCGGACAGTCGTTCCATGTCCGGGATGCCGCCCTCTGACAGTTTCAGCGTATGCATCGCGTCCAGTGCAGCGTCACATGCGCGGCCCTCAAGGACTTCGCTTTGCCGTTTGAACAGGCGGTCCCAGCGGTCATGTTCTTCGGCGGAGTAGGAAGTCCAGGCCTGATCGATCGTCCAGTCGGCGGCCCGCGCGGCAGTCGCGTATCGGTTCTTGCCCGTTGACGGCTCTGTCATCGGTGGCTCCAATTAGTTTCATTTGAAACTAATATAGCGCTGATTGTGTCTGCCCGCAAAAGGCGGGTGCCTCTTTTCGTGCGCCGCAGTTCGGATTAGGCCCATGGCATGACACTGACCCAAGCCGATCTTCCCGATGTCCGGGGCAAGCTGTCCTTCGAGGCTCCGCTTGCGCCTTACACATGGTTCCGCGTGGGCGGGCCCGCGGACGCGCTCTTCCTGCCGGCCGATGAGGACGATCTTGCTTCGTTTCTCAGTCAGCTGGATCCATCGATCCCGGTCACGGTGCTGGGCATCGGCTCAAACGTGATCGTTCGCGATGGTGGGATTGAGGGCGTCGTCATCCGGCTGGCCGGGCGCGGCTTCGGGGGTGTTGAGGTCAACGGCACACAGATCACAGCCGGCGCAGCGGTGCCGGACGCCATGGTGGCGCGCAAGGCAGCCGAGGCTGGCATTGCCGGGCTTGAATTCTTCTCCGGGGTGCCGGGCGCGATCGGCGGGGCGCTGCGCATGAATGCCGGCTGCTATGGGTCGGAGACAAAAGACGTCGTCACCGAGATCCGCGCTGTGACCCGGGCCGGGGAGCACGTGACGCTCACCAACGCGCAGATGGGCTACAGCTATCGCCATTCCGAAGCGCCGACCGACATGATCTTCACCTCCGCCGTCTTCGAAGGTGAG
>JBCBTR010000127.1:0-6060 GCA_039818545.1 Pseudomonadota bacterium | reverse complement strand
AGATGGCGATGCCTCTATGCGGAACCTTTTGGGCGGCAAGGGCGCAAACCTTGCTGAAATGGCCAAGCTCGGTCTGCCTGTGCCTCCGGGCTTTACGCTGTCGACCGCTGTTTGCACCGCCTATTACGAGCTGGAGCGCGAATATCCTTCGACGCTCGCGGCGCAGGTGGAAGAGGCTCTGGCCGATCTGGAAGCCAAGAGCGGCAAGGGATTTGGCGATGCTGAAAACCCGCTTCTGGTTTCTGTCCGCTCCGGCGCCCGCGCGTCCATGCCGGGTATGATGGATACGGTCCTGAACCTTGGTCTGAACTCGACATCTGTCAAAGGTCTCGCCGTCAAAGCCGGTGAGCGCTTCGCCTATGACAGCTATCGCCGTTTCATTCAGATGTATTCCAATGTCGTGCTTGGCCTGGGCCATGACACGTTCGAGTACATTCTGGAGGATTACAAAGAACGCCAGGACTACGAACTCGATACGGAAATGACGGCTGAGGACTGGAAGGCGATCATCGTCCAGTACAAGGCTGCGGTTGAGAAAGAGCGCAACGAGCCGTTCCCCGAAGATCCGAAGGATCAGCTCTGGGGCGCGATTTCGGCTGTGTTCGGATCGTGGATGAACGATCGGGCGATTCTCTACCGCAAACTCAATGATATTCCGCAGGAATGGGGGACCGCCGTCACCGTACAGGCCATGGTGTTCGGCAATATGGGTGAAACCTCTGCGACCGGCGTCGCGTTCACCCGTGACCCCTCCAATGGCGACAAGATTTTCTATGGCGAGTACCTGATCAATGCGCAGGGCGAGGATGTCGTGGCTGGCATTCGCACGCCCGCACCGATCTCCCGGGCTCGCGCGGACTCGCTCGGATCGGATGATGCGCCGCTCGAAGAAGCGATGCCGGAGGTTTATGCCGAACTCACCGCCGTCGCTGACAAGCTGGAAGCGCATTACCGCGACATGCAGGACCTTGAGTTCACGGTCGAGGATGGTCGCCTCTACATGCTGCAGACCCGGAGCGGCAAACGCACCGCCGGAGCCGCGCTGAAAATCGCTGTCGACATGGCAGCCGAAGGTGTTCTGAAGCAGGAAGAAGCCGTGCTGCGTCTTGAGCCCGGCCAGCTCGACCAGCTGCTGCACCCCACCATTGCTGACGATGCAGTGCGCGACGTTGTTGTGAGAGGGCTCCCCGCGAGCCCGGGCGCTGCGGTCGGCAAGGTTGTGTTCGACTCAGACAAGGCTGCGGCCATGGCAGAGCGCGGCGAGGATGTGATCCTTGTCCGTGTTGAGACCAGCCCGGAAGATATTCACGGTATGCATGCTGCCCGTGCGATCGTGACGGCGCGGGGAGGGATGACCTCTCACGCGGCGGTTGTTGCGCGTGGCATGGGCCGGCCCTGCGTCTGCGGTGCGAGCGGCTTGCAGATTGACATGGCAGCGGGTGTGTTCCGCTCCGCCGGCCGGGAAGTGCGTGAGGGTGATGTCATCACTGTCGATGGCGCGGCAGGCGAGGTCCTGCTTGGCTCGGTGAAGATGATCCAGCCGGATCTCTCCGGCGATTTCGGCACGCTGATGAGCTGGGCGGATGATGTCCGGACGCTGAAAGTCCGTTGCAATGCCGAGACCCCTGTCGATGTGCAGACAGCCCGTGACTTCGGCGCGGAAGGCATCGGCCTCTGCCGGACGGAGCATATGTTCTTCGATGCTGACCGGATCCCGACCGTGCGTGCCATGATCCTCTCCGAGGACGAGGCCGGCCGGCGCGATGCGCTGACGAAACTGCTGCCGATGCAGCGTTCGGACTTTGAAGAGATTTTCCGGATCATGGGCGGCCTGCCATGCACGATCCGTCTGCTCGACCCGCCACTGCATGAATTCCTCCCGCACTCGCAAGAGGACATTGGTGAGGTGGCCGAGGTGTCGGGTCTCGATGCGGAAATGCTGACCCGGCGTGTGGAAGAGCTTCAGGAAAGCAATCCGATGCTCGGCCATCGCGGGTGCCGTCTCGGCATCACATATCCTGAAATCTACGAGATGCAGGCGCGCGCGATCTTTGAGGCGGCCCTGAATGTCGCCAGAGACACCGGGGTCGTGCCTGAGCCTGAAGTCATGATCCCGCTTGTCGGCACACGCGCCGAACTCGCCATCCTGAAGGATGTTGTCGATGGAGCGGCAAAGGCCGTCTTCGGCGAGACAGGGGGGACGATTGAGTATCTTGTGGGCACGATGATCGAACTGCCCCGCGCCTGCCTGCAGGCCGGCGATATCGCCCAGAGCGCGGCATTCTTCTCCTTTGGGACGAACGACCTGACCCAGACAACGCTCGGGATCTCCCGGGACGATGCCGGGCGGTTCCTGAAAGTCTACGAGGACAAGGGCATCTACGAGAAAGACCCGTTTGTGACCATCGACCGCGATGGTGTCGGCGAACTTGTTCGGCTGGCTGCGGAACGGGGGCGCTCAACGCGTCCTGGCATCAAACTCGGCATTTGCGGCGAGCATGGCGGCGACCCGGCCTCGGTCACGTTCTGCCATGAAACAGGCCTCGATTACGTGTCGTGTTCACCTTATCGGGTGCCAATTGCGCGCCTCGCGGCCGCCCATGCAGCGCTGAAATCCGTCTGAACCGACATTTTTCAGTGATTTTCACGGCAAATGAATCCTGTTGCTGACTCGCAACAGTAAATAAACTGTAATTCCGGCCCGCTTGTTCGCAGGTGCAGGAAAAAGCCTACATGAGTCAGGGCATTGGCGGCGCGTGCCGCCGATCCGTCGCAAAATGAGGCGTTAGCCCCCCGTATTTCCTAGCGAAAACAGCGCAGCCAGAGGTGGCCGACTTCTTGCTTCTGTTCAGCTGCGATGCATATGCAAACACTAACAAGAGGTAAATCTCTGCGCAGACGCGGAACAAGCCTCATTACCAGACTGTTACTGGTACAGTGTGGATGGGTTGGGATACGGTGATGTTAACCTTCGAGAAAGATCGAAAGCGGATTCTTGGACCTTGGAATGCGACGATCAATAAGATCGCGCGCTGGTGGAACACGATGACCGATGCAGAACAAAGACAGGTAGTCATGCGCGGAGCGAGCGTCGCTGCGTGCGCCGTTGCTGTGTCTGTCGCTCTGCCCACCATTTCCGTCAGTTACGAGACCAAGCGTGACGAGGCGCACCAGCGCGATCAGGCGACCCTGTTCGCCGAGACCGAGGATGCCAGTGAAACCGTTCGCCGCGATCGCCATGCGCCCGCGCTTCTGGATCACCCCTGGCTTGTCAATGTCGAATATTCGCTGACACGCGACCCGAATGCTGTGCTCAGCCGCTACACGATGCGCGACCGGGACGGGGCTGCCGTCTCCACGATTGCGAGCTTTGACCAGCGTCATCTCGACAAGGCCGAGAATGTCGCCGCTGAATTCCAGTGCATGTCCGAAGCGGTCTATTACGAGGCCCGCTCCGAGAGTACCGAAGGCCAGCTCGCGGTCGCTGAAGTCATTGCCAATCGCGTGCGTGACCACCGCTACCCGAATACGGTCTGCGATGTCGTCTATCAGGGCGCAACGCGGACGACGGGCTGTCAGTTTACGTTCACCTGTGACGGCGCGATGGACCGCAAGCCGGTCGGCGAACGCTGGCGCAAGGCGCAGCTGGTTGCCTCTCATGTCCTGATGGATGTGAATGAGCGACGCACGGGCTCTGCAACCCACTATCACGCGACCTATGTGAATCCGGTCTGGAACTCAGGCCTGATCCGCACGAGCCGCATCGGCGCGCATATCTTCTACCGCTTCCCGCAAGGCGGCGAATGGGCTCAGGTTCGCACAGCCATGGCCGAGCGCCGCGCAAAGACAGAGCGTGCGCTACAGGCCATCTCGGCACAGGCTCCCGCCGCGCCAGCAACCACGCGGGTGCTGACGCCTGCACCGGCTTAGTCGGCGCGCCATGCAAGAGACCAAAGTTTTCGAGGCCGTGGATGACTACATTCACGGCCTTTTTGTTGAGGCCGATCCCGTTCTCGATGACATCCTTGCGCGGTCCACTGAGGCCGGGCTCCCGGACATTCAGGTCTCCCCGGGGCAGGGTAAGCTCCTCTACCTCCTGACCAAGATGATCGGAGCCTCACGTGTACTCGAAATCGGCACGCTTGGCGGATACTCCACGGTCTGGCTCGGCCGGGCCATGTCGGGCGGCGAGCTGATCACGATCGAGTTCGATGAGGTCCATGCCGCGTTTGCGAGCGAAACGCTGGAGCGGGCAGACCTGAAGCCGGCATCCGAAGTGTTGTGTGGCCGGGCGTTGGACTTGCTGCCCGATCTGGAACCGCACTTCGATGTCGTTTTCCTCGATGCGAACAAGGATTCCTATCCGGCCTACCTGCGCCATGCTGTGCGACTGACCCGGCCCGGCGGGCTGATCATCGCCGATAACGTCGTGCGGGATGGTGCCGTGCTCGCGCCTGATGGCGTCGATCCGCAGGCTGTTGGGGCAGCCGCGTTCAATCAGGCGCTCGCCGAGCACCCAGCACTGGAAGCGATTATCCTCCAGCAGGTCGGCATCAAAGGCCATGACGGGCTCGCCATCGCCCGCGTTAAAGACAGCTAGGCCCGTTCAGGCACGCCTTTCATGACCTGCTTACGCAGCCGGCCCGGCAGAAAGCGCGCCACGAACCGGGCTCGTTCGGCGTCTTTGCCGACCATGTAGTGGATATCCTTGCCGTGTGCGGCCTCCCAGGCGCGCTCAGCGGCCAATGACACCGGATAGACGTTCTGACCTGCCGCCTCGATGTCGTCCTTCATGCGGTGATTGCTGCCCTCATGGCTCGGCATGTCGAGAATGGGCGTGTCGATGAACCACGGCATGAGACTGGTCACGCGCACGTCGATATCGCGGAACTCGGCGTCCAGCGCCTCGGTCAGGCCCCGAACCGCGAATTTGGTAGCTGAATAGACGGCCAGTTGCGGTGAGCCGACCATGCCGGCCGTTGAAGCGGTGTTCACGACACGCGCGCCGACCGTCTGCCGGAGCAGGGGCAGGCAGGCATAAACCCCGTTGACCACGCCTTTCACGTTCACATCGATGATCCAGTCGGAGTCTTCCGGCGTAATCTCCTCAAACCAGCCATGGCGGCCAACGCCGGCATTGTTGAAGAGCACATTCATTGCGCCTTCGGTGGCTTCGGTGAAACCGGCCACCGCAGCTTTCCAGTCCGTGCGTTCGCGCACATCCAGCTTGCCGAATGTGCAATTGGCCGCGCCAATTTCGTTTGCCACCTCGGCAAGGCCGGCCTCGTTGACGTCGTACAGACCGACGAACCAGTCCCGTTCTGCAAAGTATCGCGCTGTCTCCGCACCAATACCGGAGGCGGCACCTGTGACGAATATGCTCTTTCGTCCGCGTGCTTCTGCCATTTCCTGTGTCCCTCTTGTTTTGAGGACACGTCAGGCGACATCGAGCCCCACGTCAAGGTTCGGTGCCGAATGAGTGAGCGCGCCCACGGAGATGAAATTGACGCCGGTTTCGGCGATGCCGGCGACCGTTTCCAGCGTGACGCCGCCGGAGGCTTCGGCCGCGCATCGCCCGTCAATCATGGCCACGGCCTGTCGCAATGTGTCGTTGTCCATATTGTCGAGCAGGATGGCATGGGGCGCGTGAGGCAGGGCCTCTTCGAGCTGGTCCAGCGTATCGACTTCGATCTCGATCATCCGCAGGTGACCGGCATAGGCCTTTGCACGGGTCAGGGCGTCAGCGATGGAGCCACAGGCCGCGATATGATTGTCCTTGATGAGGATCGCATCGTCGAGCCCGTAGCGGTGCGCGGTTCCGCCGCCGCATCGCACGGCACGTTTTTCCAGCGCGCGATGGCCGGGTGTCGTCTTGCGCGTACAGACGATTTTCGCATCTGTATGAGCAACGGCATCGACGAAAGCGGATGTCAGGGTCGCTACGCCGGAGAGACGTCCGATAAAGTTTAGCATGGCGCGCTCGGCCGTCAGAATGGACCGGGCGGAGCCATCCATGCGGCCGATGACGTCGCCGGGTGTCAGCGTCTCGCCATCTGCCTT
>JBCBTR010000126.1:0-6088 GCA_039818545.1 Pseudomonadota bacterium | reverse complement strand
ATCGCCGGGAACGCGCCTTCCGGGTCCGCGCCGGACAGGGTGAACTCGTCCGTATGGCAAATGCCCGTCGCCTTGATCTCGACCAGCACTTCGCCAGCCTTCGGGCCTTCAAGGTCCACCTCGCAGATCTCAAGGGGTTTTCCGGCCTCGAAGGCGACAGCGGCACGCGTTTTCATGGGGCAGTTCTCCGGTGTTTCGCGAACCGTAATCGCATCCCGTCAGAGCGTCGAGAGCCATGCAATTGACAGTAGTTTGAAGTCAAACTATATAGTTTGATATCGAACGAAAAGGAGGCCGACATGGCGACGAGACGAGGCGTGTTAAAACTGATGGGCGGCGGCGTTGTGCTCGTGGCCGGTGGCGCGGGCGCGTTTGTCGCCACGCATGGCCCATCGAAATCGGCGCGTGCGCCATGGCAGGAAGCCGGCCAGTACGAAGAGTATCGCCGCCGCGCGCTGTCCTATGCCTTGCTCGCGCCGAACCCGCACAATCTCCAGCCATGGCAGGTGGAGCTCGATGGCGACCACGCGCTGAACTTCTACGCCGATCTCGACCGCCAGCTCCCGGCGACAGACCCATATGACCGGCAGATCACCATCGGTTGCGGCGCGTTCCTTGAACTCCTCCGCATCGCCGCCGCCGAAGACGGCTACCGCGCCGACATCACGCCATTCCCGGATGGCGAGGATATGGGCAGCCTCGATAAGCGGCCCGTCGCCCGTGTCGAGTTCACGCCCGATGCCGCAACGCCAGACCCGCTCTTCGCGCATGTCATGGCCCGGCGGTCCAATAAGGAAGTCTACGAGCCCCGCGATGTGGATGCGGCCGCGCTGCTCCAGCTCGAAGAAGCCGCCCGCGTCTACGGCGTCTCGGCCGGCAGCACCGGCAACAATGACATCGCCGCCCATCTGCGCGACCTCACATGGCGCGCCCACAAGATGGAGGTCATGACGCCGTACACCAATCAGGAATCGGTCGACCTCATGCGGATCGGCGCGCGCGAAGTTGCCGCCAATCCCGATGGCATTGAGCTCGACGGCGTCATGATGAGCGCTGGCAAGATGCTCGGCATGCTCACCAAGGAACAGCTTGCCGACCAGACCTCCAGCGGTTTCAGGCAGGGCCTCGACATGTATCAGGCCAAAGCCGAGTCTGCCCGCGCCTTTGCATGGCTCACGAATGACAATGAAAGCCGCGTCGACCAGATCAATGCCGGGCGCGCCTATGTCCGCTTCAACCTGAAAGCGACCGAGCTTGGCCTGTGCATCCACCCGTGGAGCCAGGCCCTTCAGGAGTATCCCGAAATGGCTGAGCTTTATGACGAGGCCCACGACTTGATCGCCAGAGGCAAACGCCTGCAAATGCTCGTCCGCGTCGGCTACGCGCCGGACATCATGCCAACCCCGCGCCGTGGTCTGGAGGCGCACCTTGCCGTTTGAGGAGAGCTATGTGGCGCAGGACGAAAACACTGGCGCTCTGATTTTCCAGCTCTTCAACGAGATCGGCATTATCAGCCAGCTCTCGTCCACCGCTTTCGAGCGCGTGCTGCCGCACGGCCTGACGCAGGCGCAGTTCACCGTGCTGAACCACGGCGCGCGCATGGGCGACGGCTGGACGCCGGCCCGCCTTGCCGCTGCTTTTCAGGTCACCAAGGGCACGTTCACCTCGACGCTCCAGAAACTCGAAACCAAGGGCTTTGTCCGCGTCGAGCCGGACCCGGATGACGGGCGCTCCAAACGCGTCTTTCTCACCGATGCCGGCCGCAAGGCCCGCGAGGATGCGCTCATCGCCGCCGGCCCGCTTTTCGCCCGCGTGCCCGAAGCCATCACGCCCGAACAGATGAAAGCGCTGCTGCCGACGCTTCAGAAGCTGCGCGCCTGGCTCGACAATAACCGCTAGTCACCCCGAAATCGCCCGGCCGCCGGTTGCCTGCGCACGGACTCCTGAGCCAAATGGCGACTGACATGGTTTTGGAGGGCAGACATGCTTTTGAGAGTTCTTACGGCGGCTCTGACGGTCGCGGCGCTGGCGCTTCCCGCTCAGTCTGAAAGCTTCGATCAGGGCCGCGTCATCGAAGGCGACCGCGCCGTCCTCGATTATCGTGACCGGCCAGAGGTTGAGAACGCCATGGTCAGTGACCGCCTGAAAAATCTCCTGCCGGCTTTGATGGATGAAACCGGCATCGACATGTGGCTCGTTATCAACCGGGAATATGCCGAGGACCCGGTTTATTTCACGCTCATCCCGCAGCCAGCCTTTGCCGCGCGGCGCACCACCATCCTGATGTTCCACCGTCATGAAGACGGTCTCGATATGCTCACCGTGAACCGCTACCCGCTGGGCGATCCGTATGAAGCGGCATGGGAAGGCGGCGATCTGGACGAACAATGGGACGCCCTCGGTGAGCTGATCGCAGAGAAGAACCCGCGCCGCATTGGCATCAACGTGTCCAATGACTGGCCGGTCGCCGATGGCCTGACCCATGGTCTCCACCGGCGCTTGGTCGAGGTGCTTCCGCGCCGGCTCGAAAACCGCCTGACCAGCGCCGAGGATCTTGTCGTGCGCTGGATCGAGACCCGCAGCGAGATGGAGCTCGAATCCTACGGCCACACGGTCGGTCTCGCCCGCATGGTCATCGGCGAGGCCTTTTCCAGCCGCGTCATCACGCCCGGCGTCACCACAACCGACGATGTCGCCTGGTATATCCGCCAGCGCTTCGAGGACCTGAACCTCGATCCTTGGTTCATGCCTTACGTCAATCTCCAGCGCCCCGGTCAGTCCTGCGAAGCCGACAATCCGTTCTGCGGCGAAAGCGGCGTCATCCGGCGCGGCGATGTCCTGCACACCGATGTCGGCATCTGCTATCTGAAGCTCTGCACCGATACACAGGAAATGGCCTATGTCGCCCGCACAGGCGAAGCCGGCGTGCCGGACGGTGTGAAGGCCGCGCTCGCCACGGGCAATCAGTGGCAGGATCACCTGACCTCATCCTTTGAGACCGGCCTCACTGGAAACGAGATCCTCGCCGCGACTATCGCCAAGTGCGAGCAGGCCGGCATGACCTGCTCGACCTACACCCACCCGATCGGGTTTTTCGGCCACGCGCCGGGGCCAACTATCGGCATGTGGGACAATCAGGGCGAAACGCCCGTGCGCGGCGACTGGCCGCTCCACGAGAACACCTGTTACGCCATTGAAGGCAACGCCAAGGCCGCGGTGCCTGAATGGGACGATCAACTCGTCCAGATCAAGCTGGAGCAGGATGCCTGCTTTGACGGCGAGACCGTAACTTACGCCGCTGGCCGCCAGACCGAGTGGCACATCGTCGATTAAGCTGCGGCCCGGCTAAGCCCCAAACGACAGCGCCAACAGGTCGGTCTTGAGCGCGGTGTCGTCAGCGCCGCGCGTCAGCTGGTCGATTTCGTTATGCGTGGCCCGCCAGATCGGTACGGCCCGCACGAGCAGGTCGCGCCCGACATCGGTCAGGGCGATACGACGGGTGCGCTTATCGTCCGGGTCCTTGGAAACGATGATCAGGCCGCGGCGCTCCAGCGGCTTCAGATTGGCGGTCAGCGTCGTGCGGTCCATCGCCAGTATGTAGGCGACATCGCTGATTTTTGGCGGCTCCGGACGGTTGAGCGACATCAGCAGCGAGTACTGGCCATGGCTAATGTCCAGAGGGCGCAATGCATCGTCAAACCGCCGCGCCAGCGCGCGCGCCGCCCGCTGCACATGCAGACAAAGGCAGCGATCGCGCACTTCATGCGTCACAGACAAGGGAAGATCAGCTCTCATGACCGATCAATATGTTGACATCAACATATTTGTCAATTTATCTGAACACACTGCGCCCGAGAGCGGGTTTGCTGACACTGAGGGAGATGACCCAATGACCTATGTGGATGGATTTGTGATGGCGGTGCCGACCGCTAACAAGGACGCGTTTCGTCAGCACGCTGATGTCGGAGCCGAGATTTTCAAGCGGCACGGCGCGCTCGCCGTGTATGAGTGCTGGGGCGATGATGTGCCCGAGGGCGAGATCAACTCGTTCCACACCGCCGTCCTGCGCAAGGAAGATGAGGCCGTTGTGTTTTCGTGGGTCATCTGGCCCAACAAGGCCGCCCGGGACGCCGGCAACGAAAAAGTCTTCGCTGATATGACCGCCGCCGGTCCTGAAATGACCGACATGCCCTTCGACGGCAAACGCATGA
Organism: Pseudomonadota bacterium; assembly: GCA_039818545.1. Lineage (GTDB taxonomy): Bacteria > Pseudomonadota > Alphaproteobacteria > Caulobacterales > Hyphomonadaceae > JANQQC01. The sequence continues at coordinate 1,877 of JBCBTR010000126.1, read as the reverse complement.
TCTTCGGCGGCTTCCAGCCCATCGTCGAAGCGTGAGCCAGAACTTGCGCCAAGGTCAGGTGTTTCGCCGGGCTTGGCGGGTGCCGCATATTGGCGGACGTTTCTTGTCAGCAGGAGCGCCGCTCGCATGAACGTGTTTTTCTACGGCCTGTTCATGGATGAAGCTCTTCTCGCCTCGAAGGGCATCTCTGTGGGCAATACATCCGTCGGACACGTTGATGGCTTCGTGCTGCGTATCGGAGCGCGGGCCACACTCCTGCCGTCTGAGGGGGCACGCGCCTACGGAGTCGTGATGACAATTTCCGAAAACGAAGCAGACGATCTTTACGCAGACAGCAGCGTCGCGGACTATGTGCCGGAGCCCGTTATCGTAGAGCTTCCCGACGGTCGCACGATTGACGCTGTCTGCTACAACCTGCCAGCCGACAAGGTCGCCGGAACCAACAAGGCCTACGCAAAATCACTGATCGAGGTGGCCACCGAACTGGGCCTCCCGGACGCTTACCTCGACGAGATCAGGTCAGCAGGCTAGCCGGTGGCTTGGCCAATGCCGGCTTTTGGTCGAGAGCGGACATTGGCGATTGTACCGATATCTCAAAGTCGAAAGACGATACCCTGCTGGTCACTTCTGAACGCGCAATTGGTTGCTCCTTTGGCCAACCTGCATGAACAGTGATCGGAAGATGAACAGGAGTGAGAACAAGATGCTATCCAGAGCGATGACCGCCGTCAGCCTGGCATTTATGACAGCATGTGCCTTACCGTCGCCGGGAAACGTCGAGCCTGAAGCGACGAACCCGGTGGATACCTTGTCACAGATCGAGCAGGCACAGGGCGCTGAAGGAGCGCTTCCTTCAGCGCGGACCCTGTTTCCGTTCTGGTACGAGGCTGCTGAGCCATTTCGCGTCATCGGACCTATACACTTTGTGGGGTCGCGCGGGCTGTCCATGTTCTTCATCCCGACCGAGGACGGTCACATCTTGATCGATGGCGGTGTGCCGGAGAACGCCCCGATGGTCGCCAGCAGCATTCGCGAACTGGGCTATGATCCCAAAGACATCAAAGTTCTGCTCAATACGCATGCTCACCTTGATCATTCCGGAGGACTGGCGGAGCTTAAAGCGCTCAGTGGTGCAAAACTGATCGCAAGCGAAGGTGACCGATCGGCGCTGGAGGGCGGTTTTTATCTGGGCTCCGAAGATCGGCCGGACTTTAATTCGAAACCGGTCGATGTGGACGAGATCATCGCGGACGGCGAAACCGTGAGCCTCGGTGGCATCACACTGACCGCACACATCACGCCGGGCCATACACGCGGCTGCACGTCCTGGACACTTGATGTCGATGAAGCCGGCCAGACGTATTCGGCGCTTGTCTTTTGCTCAGCCTCAGTCGCTGCGAACCGGCTCGCCGGACCACCGCAATATGCCGGGATTGTTGAAGACTATCGTCGAACGTTCGAGATCACTCGGGATTGGCGACCGGACGTCTTTCTCTCCAACCATCCCGAATTCTATGGCCACGCCTCCAAGGCTGAGCGACTGGAAAGCGGCGACCCGCTGGCATTTGTAGACCCCGATGGCTTTCCGGCATTCATTTCAAAAATGGAAGCAGGCTTCGAAGCGGCCCTGGAAAGACAATCGCCGTAAGACCAGCGTAACGGAACCGCACTCTCCCCAAGCGTCACTCTCGACGGGCGCAAGCCCGTCTGAGGGTCCATCTCGAACGTCCTCCAATCGTACATTCTGAAAACGCCCACACCCGGCCCCATCCTCATCCTGAGCCTGTCGAAGGATGGCCAAGCCGACCGATCTCTCCCCGCCGCCATCCTTCGACAGGCTCAGGATGAGGACCCCAAGGAAACGGAACACAGCGCTT
>JBCBTR010000125.1:0-6092 GCA_039818545.1 Pseudomonadota bacterium | reverse complement strand
CTGCCAGAGCCACCCCTGTGACGAAGAGGGCGCACGATTGCAGGTCGGGCTGTGTTTCCTGACAATCATCCTTTCCCTGATTGCCTCGGGCGTCTAGCGTCGCCCTGCTCAAGACAAATGGGGAGCGGGCCATGGAATGGGGTTTCGACAATGCCCGCGCTTTCGCGGGGATCGCGGCTATTTTTGGGATCGCCTGGCTGATGTCCGAGAACCGGCGCGAGTTTCCATGGCGGATCGTGATTGGCGCGGTGTTCCTGCAATTCGTTTTCGCGCTAGTGATATTTGGCGTACCCAAGATTTTCGGATTCGAGAGCCTGTTTGGCTCCGGCTCCGAGCCCAATCCGGTGATCAAGACGCTGGAAGACGCAACGCGGTCGGGCACGGGATTCGTGTTTGGCTATGTCGGCGACAATGCTGCGGCCGGAGAATTGATGAGCGCCAGCCCGCCGCCGCAATTCTTCTTCCAGATACTGCCTATTGTGATCGTGGTCGCAGCCCTGTCGGCCATGCTGTGGCACTGGCGAATTCTGCGCTGGATCACGCGCGCTTTTGCTTTCATCTTCCGCAAGACGATGGGCCTTGGCGGGGCGACCTCGCTGGCCGTGTCCGCCAATGTGTTCATGGGCATGACGGAAGCGCCTGTTCTGGTGAAGCCCTACGTGAAGGGCATGACACGCTCGGAGCTCTTCATCCTGATGACGGCCGGGTTTGCGACCATCGCCGGATCGGTGCTGATTATCTACACGACCTTCCTTGAGGGGCAGCTCGACAACCCGCTCGCGCAACTTCTCACGGCGTCGATCATGGCTGCGCCGGCAGCGGTCGCGCTGGCGCTTACAATCGTCCCGGAAACCGAACCGGCGACCGAGCGCGCCCACGAACCGGACTTCGAGTACGATTCGACGATGGATGCTTTTGCAACGGGCGCATCCGATGGCCTGAAGATCGTCCTCAACATCGCCACCATGCTGATTGCCGCTCTTGCGCTGCTCTATATCGGCAATGTCCTGTTCGGCTTGCTGCCGGATGTGAATGGTCAGGCATTGACCATCCAGCGCGTGCTTGGCTGGGTGTTCTCTCCGATCATGTACATGATTGGCGTGCCGTTCGACGAGGCCGCCAAGGCTGGTTCCCTGATGGGAATCAAGACGGTGCTGACCGAGTTTGTGGCCTTCATCGAGCTTGGCGAGGTCGAGCCGGGGGAGCTGAGCGAGCGGGCGCGCATCATCACGACGCACGCAATCTGCGGCTTCGCCAATTTCGGCTCCATGGGCATTCTGATTGGTGGTCTGGTGATCATCGAGCCCTCACGGCGCGACACATTTCTCTCGCTAGCCTGGAAGACACTCATCGCCGGTACGCTGGCAACCTGCCTCTCCGGTGCCGTTGTCGGAGCCCTTCCTGAAGCGTTGTTCATCTCCGGGTCATGAAGCCCGCTTTAGCGCGGGGCGGGGAAGAAGCTGGAAGGGAAGAGTGTGAGAAGAGCTATTTTAGCGTACCTCTGTTTGCAGGGCGCGGTTGTTGGAATGGCGACTGCCGAAGACGACCGTGCGGTTCTTGAACCGCTCACTGTCTGGGGCGACCGGACTGCTAATGCGCCGGGCTCACTTTCTGTCATTGGCGACGGCGCGATTACCTCATCCGCCGCAGACCATCCCGCTGAAATCTTGAACACGCTACCCGGCGTGAACATCCAGATGAATTCCGGGCAGGAACACCTGATCGCCCTGCGCTCGCCGGTCCTGACAGGCGGGGCCGGGCAGGGCAGCTTCCTCATTCTCGAGAATGGCGTCCCGACCCGCGCGGCCGCGTTCGGCAATGTGAACAGCCTTTTCGAGCTGCACCATGAGACCGCCAGCGCGATTGAGGTCGTGCGCGGTCCGGGCTCGGCCAAGTATGGCTCCAATGCCGTGCACGGCCTGATCAATGTCATCCATGGCGGACCCGGAGCGTTTGACGGTGTGGAGTTGCGGGCGTCTGCCTCGACCCTGAGCCGCTACCGAACGGATGTGATTGCTGACAATGGCGAGAATCTGCGCGGGGCGGTCTCTATCCAGAAGGATCTCGGCTGGCGGGACTTTTCCGGCGTCGATCAACAGAAGGCCTCGCTCTTTGGCGATTTCAGCCTGGGTGGCTGGGACGCCTCGGCCTGGATCGTTGGGAGTAATCTCAATCAGGAAACCGCCGATTTCATTGATGGACCGAAAGCCTATCGGGACCGGGACATCGCGGAGAGCAACCCTGATCCTCTGGCCGGGCGCGATGCCTATTCGATCCGCGCGGCCGTGCGCCTCAACAGAGAGTTTGGCTTTGGCAGGGTCACGCTGACGCCCTATGCGATCACGCAGGAGATGAGCTTCCGCCAGCATTTCCTCCCGTACAAGAGCTTTGAGGAGAATGGCCACGATGCCATCGGCTTGATGAGCCGGGCTGAAGTGGATGCGAGCGATACGGTCACGATCCGCTATGGGGCCGATGCGGCCTTTGCGAGCGGCACGCTGAAGGAAACGCAGGACGAGCCGTTCGGCTTCTTTCCTGGCGACAGCCGTTTCCCGACCGGCACGCATTACGATTACGACGTGGACACCACGACTTTTGCACTCTGGGGTGAAGCGGAATGGGCTGTTGCTGAGGATGTGACCGTGCTCGCAGGCATGCGCGGTGAGACACACAATTACGATTACACGACGAATACACCGATGGGGACGTTTGGGCGGTTCCGCGTGGCTCCTGACCGGACCGACAATTTCGACCTGTTCACGCCAAAGCTCGGGGTCATCTGGACACCGTCCGACAGCGATCTGGCCTACTATGCGAATTATGCCCGCGGGGAACGCGCGCCTCAGGCGTCTGATCTCTATCGCCTGCAAAGCCAGCAGGAACCCGGCGAGGCCGACACCGAAACGCTCGACTCCATCGAGATCGGTGTTCGCGGAACTGCTTTCGCTGAGCGGCTGAGTTTCGATCTCGCCGCTTATGTGATGCAGAAGGAGAACTTCTTCTTCCGGGATTCTGACGGGCTCAACGTCTCCGATGGGGAGACTGAACATGCGGGCGTCGAAGCCGCGTTCGAGCTTGTATTGATTGACAACAGGCTCTCCGTGCGCGGGACCGCTGCCTATGCCGACCAGACCTATGCCTTCGACCGGATCACGGGCAGCGCATCCGAAACCATTCGCGATGGTGACAGGATCGACACCGCGCCGGAGTGGCTGGCTGATCTGGCGCTTGTCTGGATGCCGACCGATGCGTTCGAGGCTTCCTTCGAAGCTGAGCATGTCGGGGAGTACTTCACCAATCCTGCCAACACGCAGGACTATCCCGGCCACACAGTCTTTCATGCGCGTGGCGAGTGGGCGGTGCGTGATGATCTGGAAGTCTACCTGATCGTGCGCAACCTGTTCGACCTGAGATATGCTGACCGGGCTGACTTTGCCTTTGGCGATGAGCGCTACTTCCCCGGAGAGCCGTTGAATGCCACGGTAGGCGTCAGAACGCTTTTCTAAAGATCCGGAGACCCAGAAAATGAAGCTCTACCACGCACCCAAAGCGGTGAACCCTGAACGTGTGACCATGTTCCTTCGGGCCAAAGGCAAGCTCGACGCCGTCGAGATTGAGGAAATCTCAATCATGAAGGGCGAGCACAAGCAGGACGCCTACCGTCAGATTTCGCCGTTCTCACAGGTGCCGGCACTTGTGCTGGAGGATGGCACAGCGCTGACCGAGAGCCGGGCGATCTGCGAATACATCGAGTGCCTGTTTCCGGAACCGAACTTGCTGGGCGACAACGCCAAGGAACGCGCACAGATCATGATGTGGGATCGCCGCATCGAACTGATGTGGATGCTGCCCTTCGCCTTCTGGTTCCGAAACAGCCACGAAATGATGGCTCCGTTGGAGAATCCGCAGGTGCCTGAGCAGGCGGCCAAATCTGAGAAGGCGGTGAAGAGTTTCGCGAAGCGCCTGAACGATCACCTTGCCACCACTGATTTCATCGCAGCCGACCGGTTCTCCATTGCGGACATCACGGCGTTCGCCACGTGTGGCTTTTGCGGCGTCATGGGCTGGCGGCCGCATGTCGACCACGAGCATATCGGTGCGTGGCGCGAGCGGATGAAGGGCGTTGGTTTCGCGGGTTAGGCGTCGACAAGGGCGCGCGATAGCAACTCGTAGCTGCGAATGCGCGCCTCCAGCGTTTCAGCGATCGTCAGGATGAAAAGCTCGTCTGCCCTTGCCTCTTCGGTGAGGGTCATCAGGCGTTTTGACACGGTTGCCGCGTCTCCGGAGATGGCGCGGCCACTGACCGCCTGAACGGCGGATGGATTAGCTTTGGCAAGACGCTCTTCGGCAACGGCGACGCTCGGGAACAGCGTGAAAGCCCCTGTCGCACGGGCAAGGTTCCAGGCAAGGCCGGATTGGGCGAGACGGGTAGCTTCGGCCTCCGTCTCCGCGGCGAGCGCCACCAATCCGATGGCGGCGTAGGGCTCGGCGGCGAACGGAGAGGGCTTGAACGCCTCGCGATACGCCGCGAGCGCAGGGGCCGCTCCGCCGGGCGAGAGGAAGTCGGCAAAGGCAAGTTTCAATCCCATCGCGCCGGCGAACGCGGCTGACTCGGCGGATGAGGACAACATCCAGATATCCGGGCGACCGCCTTGCGGGTTGGCTTGAATTCCTGCGGCAGGATGGTTGGCGTCAATCGCCTGCTCACCGCTCGTATCCATCAACCAGTCGAGCAGGAGCCGCAGCATTTGTGGAAACTCGTTTGCGCCCGGTCCCATGAGGGCCGCTGAGGCGCGCGGGTCTGCACCTGTCGCGCGGCCTAACCCCAGCTCTATCCGGCCCGGATAGAGAGCTTCCAGTGTCGCGAACTGCTCAGCGACTTTCAGAGGCGAGTAGTTCGGCAGCATGACACCGCCGGACCCGACCTTGATCTGCTTCGTGCGGGCTGCGAGATCGGCGATCAGCACTTCAGGAGCAGTACCGGCGAAGCTCGATGCATTGTGGTGTTCCTGAACCCAATAAGAGCGCAGGCCCAACGCGTCAGCCGCTTCGCACAGAGAGCGCGTCTCATTAAGTGCATGCTGCGGTGAACGTCCCTCGAAGATGGGCGACGGGTCGAGGACGGACAAGACAGGCGGTTTCATGAGCTTGTTCTGGTGGATCGCTGTCGCCAGCGCAACGGCGGCGTTTGACTTACCCAACGCCACCCTTGTTGACGCTCGTGTAAAGGGTAATTGTACGAACAAACAAGGGAGTTACTCATGCCAGAAGCCTATATCATTGATGCCTGCCGAACGCCGCGCGGGATCGGCAAACAGGGCAAGGGCGCGCTGGCGCACCTCCACCCGCAGCATCTCGCCGCAACTGTTCTTGGCGCGCTGCGCGACCGAAACAATGTGAACACCGCCGAAGTCGACGACATCATCTGGGGCACCTCATCCCAGCGCGGCGCACAGGGCGCGGACCTTGGCCGCATGGCGGCGCTGGATGCCGGTTATGACATCAAGGCGTCTGGCGTGACGCTCGACCGTTTCTGCGGCTCTGGCATCACGACGGTGAACCTTGCAGCTGCCCAGATCATGAGCGGCATGGAAGATGTCGTCATCGCCGGCGGCACCGAGATGATGAGCTACACATCCGCAACGGCTGACCCGAAGACCCCGCCCGTGCTCGATGCCGGCAATACACGCCTGCGCGCCAAGCACCCGCAGTCTCAGCAGGGCGTCTGCGCCGATGCCATCGCAACGTTGCAGGGCATTGATCGTGAAGCGGTCGACCAGCTTGCTGTCGTCAGCCAGCAGCGCGCGGCTGTCGCGATTGCCGAAGGGCGCTTCGATAAATCGCTTGTGCCTGTCTACAACGAAGACGGCTCGCTTGCGCTGGACAAGGAGGAGTTCCCGCGTCCGCAGACGACGATGGAAAGCCTTGGCGGCCTCAAGACCGTGTTCAACATGTTCATGGACATTCCCGTCGATGATCAGGGGAATACTTATGGGACGCTTGTGACTGCGAAGTATCCTGAGCTCGAAGGCAAGATCGACCATGTCCACCATGCCGGGAACTCTTCCGGTGTTGTAGACGGCGCGGCGGCG
>JBCBTR010000124.1:0-6361 GCA_039818545.1 Pseudomonadota bacterium | reverse complement strand
GAGGGCATCAGCTTCGGCCCCAATGTGCGTGGCTTCTTCACTGACCAGATCGGACGCGGTTTTTCGTGCACCAGCGAGTTCATGGCGTGGGTCAAATCCAGTCCCGGACGCACGCTTGCCGATGCGGTCGAGTACTGGCGAGTGCTGGAGGCGCGCAAGGCCGATCCCGCGTTCCGCCGAGAGATCGCACCGGACAATCAGTACAACCGCTATGTCCGGGCCTTCTTTGACGACAATCCCGAGGCCGACATGAAAACCGCCCGTGCGTGCTGGCTCGCCAAAAGCCGCCAGCGTGGGCAACCGGTTTACGCGCGCAGCGACCTGAAACTCATTTGATCCCGGGCTAGGCGTCTTCGGTCTGACGTACGGTCTTCTGCGCAATCTGTACCGGTTGTGCTTCGGGCCGGAATGACAGCGTCGTTTGCGGGAACGGGATGCCGATCCCGGCCTCATCGAGTTCCTTCTTCACGGCGAAGGCGACCTCGTCATAGGAGCCGCGCTGGTCGCGGGGTTCGCTGTCGGTCCACCAGAGCAGTTTGAAATCGATGCTCGATCCACCAAACGCCACGCACCTCACCTCAACCGGCTTGTCTTTCGTCACGCTCTCGCAGGACTCGATGGCCCGCTGCAGCGCCTCGCGCGCTTCGGGCAGGCTGCAATCATAATCGACACCAACGGTGAGGTCCTGCCGGACATGATCCCGGTCGGTCTGGATCTTCAGCGGGTTCTTGAAGAGATAGGCATTCGGCACGATGACAAGCTCGCCATCGGTCTCGCGCACATGGGTTTCACGGATCTCTATATCCTCGATCCGCCCGAACACGTCTTCGCACTCTATGATGTCGCCAATGCGCATCTTCTCGCGGGCAAGGATGATGATGCCGGCGAGGAAGTTCTCGAAAATGTCCTTGAAGGCAAAGCCGATCGCCACTGAGGTCAGGCCGAGGCCGGCTATCAGGCTGGCCGGCGTGATCGATGGAAAGATGATCGTTATGGCAATGGCAAAGCCAAGAATCCATGAGGCGATGCCAATCAGATTCGTCGACAGCCGGATCAGTGCGGCTCTGACTTTCGCACCTTTCATCACAGCCGTCACGGCGGCGCGCAGCAGGCGAGCCGCAATGAAAGTCAGGGCGAGGACAAAGACGGCAATGCCAAGTTGGGGCAGCCGCTCAAAGAAGCCCGCCACCATGCTGTTTGTGGTCTCCATGACGAGCTCGATGGGGTTGGTCTCCAAGGGGCGCTCCGATTGCTGTTTTGATCCGGTTAGAAAACTCAGAAAAAACAACGCCTGGAGAGGGAGACGGTTCCGGCCGGTCTGTCAGTCGAAGGTTCCGGCAACATCTGCGCGCTGTCCGCCGGTCAGGGTGAGGTACACCGCAGCCGACGCGTAGATCGAGATAATCCCGCCCGCTGCCGCCTGCAGACCGCCAGACACCGCAAGGCCGGTCATGCCGGGGATGATGGCGTCGATGAAAGCTGATCCCAGAGCGATTGCGATAAAGGCCGGGATGGCGATGATCACGATGAAGCCGAGGATGGGCAGGACGGCTGGCCAGACCAGATCAAAGCTGCGCCGGAATGTGGCGATGATCCCCGGCCGCTCCGCCATGACAATGGGCACCACCAATGCGAACAGCACCATCACGGCAACGCCCGGAATGATCAGGAAGACCAGCCCGATCATGGCGGCGACAAAACTGATCACCGAGACCACCAGCACGGACAGGTAGGCCTGCGAGGCGACGGAGACGGCCTCATTGAGGCTTGGCGTGTAACGCCCGACAGCGGCATAAGTCAGCAGAGCGGAGAAGAAGGAGCCGACCAGTAGCGAGACCACGCTCGCCCCGAACGGCATGCCCGATTGCACAACCGCAGTCAGGATCACGACCGCGCCGAACCACGCTGCGCCGACCGGCGGCAGCAGGCCGGAATCCCGCGACAGCAGCGAGGCTGTCAGACGCAAAGTGTCAGGGATTGAAAAGTCTCGAGTCATCAGGCCTACCGGAACGGCGGTTCGTCAAAGGCGCGCAGCTTGCGCGAATGCAGCGCCGAGCCGCCATCCTTGGCGAGCCGTTCCAGTGTCTCGATCCCGATGCGGATATGTTCGCCAATCGCCTTCTCATAGAAGCGGTTGGCGGCACCGGGCAGCTTGATCTCGCCATGCAGCGGCTTGTCTGAAACGCACAGCAGTACGCCATACGGCACGCGCAGGCGGAACCCGTTCGCGGCAATCGTTGCGCTTTCCATATCGATGGCGATCGCGCGGGACTTGTTGAACCGGCGCGCCTGCTCGGTGAAGCGCAGCTCCCAGTTGCGGTCATCGGTGGTGACAACTGTGCCTGTGCGCAGGCGCTTCTTCAGCGCGCCGCCGCTTTCTCCGGTCACCGAGGCGGCGACTTCCTGCAGCGCCACCTGAATCTCTGCAATTGGCGGGATCGGGATGTCCGGGGCGAGCACAGCGTCCAGCACATGGTCGTCGCGCATATAGGCGTGGGCCAGCACATAATCGCCAATCGCCTGCGAGTGGCGCAGGCCGCCGCAATGACCCACCATCAGCCAGCATTGCGGACGCAACACGGCGAGGTGGTCGGTAATGGTCTTCGCGTTCGAGGGGCCGACCCCGATATTGACGAGCGTGATGCCGGTCCCATCCTCGGTCATCAGGTGATAGGCCGGCATTTGGAACCGGGTGCCGGGGGCCGCGTCGACTTTGGCACGAGCGTCTTCGGTATTGGCGTCAACGGTGACGCCGCCAGCTACTGAAAGCGCCTTGTAAGGCCCCGGCTGGCCGAGTCGTTCCACGGCCCAGTCGCAGAACGCATCCACATAGCGGTGGTAATTGGTGAACAGCACATATTTCTGGATGTCCTCGACCGGCGTGCCGCAATAATGCTGCAGACGCTTCAGCGAGAAGTCGACGCGCTGTGCATCGAACAGGGCAATCGGGCGCTCATCCCCGGCCTCGAACAGTTCGCCATCGGCCACCTCGTCGCCAATATGCTGGAGCTTGGGGGAGGGGAACCAGCGGGCAAGCTCTGCCGGCGAGATTTCCTCAAGCCCTTCGGCCTGCCCCTGATCCCAGACATAGGCATATGGGATTTCCGAGGTGGACCGGCGCACCTCCACATTCACATCATAATCGCGCAGCAGCGGGGTTAGCTGCTCCACCAGATAATCGCGGAAAAAAGCCGGGTGCGTGATGGTCGAGGCGTAGGTGCCGGCCTCGGACATTTTCCCGAAGGCCCGGCTGATTGGCGGCGGCGGGCCATCCGGGTCATAGCGCACCACGAGTTCGGGATAACAGAAGGCTCCGGCGGCGCGCGCTTCGCCGTCTGGCGGCTGGCCTTCGCGCAGGAATCGGTCGAGGGCGTCGGTCAGGGCGGAAACGGCGCTGGCGTAGAGCGTCTCCAGCTCATCGACGATGGTGTTTGGATTGGTCTGATTTGACATGAGTCCATCTGCCGCGAATGAAGGCCACGGTCAACGCGCCTTGGTTTCGCCTTCGCCGGCGCTAAACTGCGCATCGACGCATACGGGGATGACTTCATGGCGCACGGGCGCATGGTGAAAACAGCAATATTGCTTGCGGTCTGGGCGGCTGCGGCATGTGCCGCCGAGCGTGGCCCGCCGCCGCTTTGCGCGGCTCAGAGCCATGACAATCACCCCTTCATTGTCTGCACGGCAAAGCCAGCCGAACACGATATTCGCCTGTTCCTCGACGATGCGGACGGTGAGCCCTTCGGCGATTTCGAACCTCTGCGGGATCAGCTGTCGGATGAGGGCGAAACCCTCGTCTTCGCCATGAATGGCGGTATGTACCATGATGATCGCTCGCCGGTCGGCCTCTATATTGATGGCGATGGCCAGCGGGCCCGCCTCAACCGCAATGAAGGCCCGGGCAACTTCCACCTTCTACCCAATGGCGTCTTTGCGCTGGATGGCGAGGCGGCCCTTGTCATGGAGTCCGGAGCCTTTGCCGACTTCTACGATGCCGAAGACGACCAGCCCGACTATGCGTCCCAGTCCGGGCCGATGCTGGTGATCGATGGCGAGATCCATCCCGGCATCAATGAGGATGGTACATCGCGCAAGCGCCGCAACGGTGTCGGCGTTTCGGCAGACGGCCAGACCGTCTATTTCGTGATCAGCGATACCCCTGTCACCTTCCATGAATTTGCCAGTCTCTTCCGCGACGCGCTGGGCACGCCCAACGCGCTCTATCTCGACGGCGTTGTCTCCCGGCTTTATGCAGCTGATATCGGGCGGGACGAAAAAGGCCTCGATATGGGGCCTATAGTGGGAGTTGTGAGATGAGAGCGCTTCGGATTGCTGGCCTTGTGGTCGGCGCAGCCCTGCTTGTGGGCGAGCTTTGGCGCGGCTGGGGCGCGGGCATTGCGTTGTTCGACTGGCTCGCCAATCCGATAGCTGGCGTGCTGCTCATCGCAGCCTCTGTGATGCTGTCGAGAGACAGAACCCGGCGGCGCGCGGCTTTCGTCGCCAGCTGGGCTTTGATCGTTGGCCTCAACTATCATGCGCTGGTGACGCGGATTTCAGCGCCGGAGGCCATGAGCGCCGGCAACCTCACCACCGGCCAGCTCACCCTGGTCACGGGGCTTGTCTTCGGCATCAGTCTCGTCTGTACGGTCGCCGCCATTCTTCATCCAAGGGTTCGGTCATGAAACTTTACGGCCTCAAGAATTGCGACACCTGCAAGAAAGCGCTCAAAGCGCTTGAAGAGGCCGGCAAGCCGGTCGAGTTCATCGACATCCGCAAAGACGCAGACCTGCCGGACAGACTGCCCGTCTGGCTGTCCGCCGCCGGGCCAGACACGCTGGTCAACCGGCGCTCCACCACATGGCGCGGTCTCTCCGAAGCAGAACGTGCCGTCGATCCGCAGGCCCTGCTCACAGAGCATCCAACCCTGATCAAACGCCCCGTGATCGAAACGGGCAAAGACGTCCATGTCGGCTGGACGCGCGACGTGCAGGCGGCGCTGCTTTAGCGCCGGTGACGCGCACACTTCTCTTCAACAAGCCTTATGGCGTGCTCAGTCAGTTCACGGACAAAGGCACCGAAGGGTCAAAGCGCCCGACCCTGTCTGCCTTCGTGGATGTGCCCGGCGTCTATGCCGCCGGCCGGCTCGACCGCGACAGCGAGGGTTTGCTTGTCCTGACAAGTGATGGCCGGCTGCAGAACCGCCTCGCGGAGCCTCGCTACAAAACACCCAAGACCTATTGGGCGCAGGTCGAGCGGGTTCCAGATGACGCCGCGCTCGAAGCCTTGCAAAAAGGCGTTGAGCTGAAAGACGGCCTGACTGCTCCCGCCGAGGTGCGCCGCATCGATCCGCCACCCGGACTCTGGGAGCGCGACCCGCCGGTGCGCTATCGGAAATCGGTCCCTGATTGCTGGCTGGAACTCACCATCACCGAAGGGCGCAACCGTCAGGTCCGCCGGATGACCGCCGCTGTCGGCCATCCCACGCTCCGCCTGATCCGCTACAGCGTCGCCAACTGGACGCTTGATGATCTCGCACCGGGAGCATGGCGCGACGTCTAGGCTTGCAACTCACCGCGATCATGCGCGGTGAGGTCAACACCGTTCGTCGCCTCACCTATAGTTTTCATCGAAGAAGTTACTCGGATATCTTCGTGCAATCTCTCCAGTTTCCCCTCCAGCGCTAGGGCTTCACTTTCATCTGATGTTTATCCTGTCCTCATGTCAGCGTAATTTCCTAGTCCATTGAATCCGCCCAAGACCAAGCCGACGACTAAGGCATTAAAAAACGCCAAAAAGAAGCCGACCCACAGAAGCCAGAAAGAAATCGGCACACTTTCCACATCAACTTTTTCACCTCTTGCGGCCTGCCAAAGGAGTCTGGTGCCAAGATTGATGGCGAATACCAAAACGATGACAATGGTTACTCTAGTTGATGTGAAAAATTGCTCACTGGATACGATATCAAACATTAGAATCGAACTTCTCGAAGGGGCGCGCCATCTCTCTCCCCGCTTCAGAAACACTCTGCCTACCAGCGAGAGCAGAAACGACAACACCGTCCGCTCACGCGTCTTGGTCTCGACGGCAGCAGTCATCACTGGTGTCAGCGCATCCGCCTCGCCATCACGATTGATTCTTCACTTGCCTGAGTTGACGGCACATTTGCTCCAATACGTAGCTTCGAACCTGTCACTCTGACACGTGCCGGAGAACGAGACCTCAGGCCTGATCGATAACAGCGTCCACAGACACATGTTCGACTTCTCCAACAAAGTAACCGTACCTCGTGAAGGGGGACGCTTCCAGCTGGATAAGCGCTTCATGGTTGAATTTAACAAGAAGGGTCAGTTCTTGGCGTCGG